>CAZNIX010000003.1:0-43214 GCA_964573125.1 uncultured Thermoanaerobaculia bacterium | reverse complement strand
CCGGCGGCGCCCCCGACGAGGCGATCCTCGCCGCGCTCGCCGAGGCCGGCGCCGCCGGCCTCGCCGCGCTCGACACCCCGCTCGCGCGCGGCTACCCGGGCGGCACGGAGCTCTCGGGCGGACAGTGGCAGCGCGTCGCGCTGGCGCGCGCGCTGTGCGCGGTCCGGCTCGGCGCCGGCGTCGTCCTGCTCGACGAGCCGACCGCCCAGCTCGACGTGCGCGGCGAGGCCGAGATCTTCGCGCGCATCCTCGCCGGCACCCGGCACGCGACTACGATCCTGATCTCGCACCGCTTCTCGACCGTGCGCCACGCCGACCGCATCTGCGTGCTCGAGCACGGCCGCGCGGTCGAGCTCGGGACGCACGACGAGCTGATCGCCCGGGGCGGCCGCTATCGCACGATGTTCGAGCTCCAGGCGCGGCGCTTCGCCGCCGACACCGACGAGGAGGGGCTGGCCTATGAGCGGCTCGCGTGAGCGCGATCGGCTGCCGCCGGGCCTCCCCGCGATGTGGCGGCTGGTCAAGCTCGGCTACCGCCACGAGCCGGGGCTCCTGGTGCTCTCGTTCGCGCTGGCGCTCGGCGCGGCGCTGCCCGACGCCCTGCTCGCGCTCTGGCTGAAGCTCCTCGGCGACGGCGTCGTGCGCGGCGACCGGCGGCTGCTGGTCGGGGCCGCCCTCGGCCTCGGTCTGTCCGCCGCGGCGACCTGGTTGCTCGGCGTGGTCAGCGTGCGCGCCCAGCGCCGCTTCCGCGACAAACTCACGATCGCGCTCGAGGCGCACGTCGCCCGCCTCCAGGCCTCGCTCGCGACGATCGCCCACCACGAGCGGCCGGACTACCTCGACCGCCTGTCGGTCCTGCGCGACCAGGTGTTCGTGCTCGACCACATGTTCATGTCGGCGTTTTCGACCTGCGGTTGGCTCCTGCGCCTCGCGGTGGTCGTCGGCCTCCTGGCCTGGATCCATCCCGCGCTCGTGCTGCTCGCCGCGTGCGCGGCGCCCGCGGTCCTGACCTCGGCCTGGCGCCCCGGCGGCGAGCGCGCCGCCGAGGAGCGCGCGGCGCCGCACGGCCGGCTGGCGCGGCACCTCTTCGCCACCGCGACCACCGCGCCGCCGGGCAAGGAGGTGCGCGTCACGCGCATCGGCGCGCGCCTCGCGCGCGAGCGGCGCGCGGCGTGGGAGCGCTGGTATGTGCCGGTGGCGGCGGCGCGCTGGGGGAGCGCGGCGTGGCACACGCTGGCCTGGGCCGCGTTCGGCCTCGCCTACGTCGGCGCGATCGTCTTCGTGGCGTCCGGCCTGCGGGCGTCCACGGGAGAGGTCCTACTCGTGCTCGCGGCGGGCGCGCGACTGTCGAGCTACGTCGGGGCGACCGTCGGCGAGATCGGCTTCCTGCGCGGCATCTGGCTCGACGGCGCGCGCCGGCTCGCCTGGCTCGAGGACTACGCGGCCTCGCTCATGGCGGCGGCCGACCGGCCGGCGCCGGCGCGGCTCGCCGAGGGCATCCGGCTGGAGGGGGTGTCGTTCGCCTACCCGGGCACCGAGCGCCGGGTGCTCGAGGACGTCGACCTCGAGCTGCCGGCCGGGTCGGTGGTCGCGCTGGTCGGCGAGAACGGCGCGGGCAAGTCGACGCTCGTCAAGCTCCTGTGCAAGCTGTACGAGCCGACCGTCGGCCGCATCGCCGTCGACGGCGTCCCGCTCGCGCGGATCGCGGCGGACGACTGGCGCGCGCATCTCGCCGGTGCGTTCCAGGACTTCTTCCGCTTCGAGCTGCCGGCGCAGCAGTCGGTCGGCGTCGGCGACCTGCCGCGCATCGAGGATCGGCCCGCCGTCGCCGCGGCGGTCGGCCGCGCCGGGGCGGACGACGTCGTCGCCCGCCTGCCGCACGGCCTCGACACCCAGCTCGGCCCGACCTGGCCGGGCGGCGTCGAGGTCTCGTTCGGTCAGTGGCAGAAGCTCGCGCTCGCGCGCGGCTTCATGCGCGGGGAGCCGCTGTTGCTCGTCCTCGACGAGCCGACCGCGGCGCTCGACGCCGAGACCGAGCACGCCCTCTTCGAGCGCTACGCCGCCGCGGCGCGCGGCGGCGGGCGCCTGACGCTCCTCGTCTCCCACCGCTTCTCGACCGTGCGCATGGCCGACCTCATCGTCGTCCTCGACGGCGCCCGCGTCCGCGAGGTCGGCAGCCACGACGAGCTGATCGCCCGCGGCGGGCCGTACTCGGAGCTCTACGCGATCCAGGCCGCGGCGTACCGCTGACCTGAGGAGCGCGGTCCGCGCCGCCGCCGCGGCGTCACGCCGGCCCGCCAGGGCCCCTACCGTGTCGGGTCGCTCGCCAGGGGAGCCGCCCGCCTGGGGGGGTAGCCACCCACCCCAACGGGTATTGCTCGCCAACGAGAATGGAAGAACGCTTGCTTTCGGTAGCTGCGATATCTGGCGAGATCTGGAAGGAGCGTCGCCATGGCACGGCAATACAAGTCCCTCACGTTCGGACAACTGCGGTCCGCGATCGCCAGGGAAGGCCTTTCTTGGCAGGTGGCACCCGACGCCCGGTCCAACCAGCTCATCCCTCGGATGACGCTCGGAGGCGACCCCGAGGGCCTGCGCCTCGCGGACAAAGCCCCGAAGGTCGACTTTCGGAAGATCGTGGACGTCGGTACGAACCCGTTCCTGGCCGTGCGTCGTCTGGAGCGCGGGTTCGTCACCGCGGATAAGGTCCAGGAGATCTTTCCCCGCGCAATCCTGCTGCGCGCCGGGCTCGCCGAGGTCACCGAAGCCGAGCAGCCCCCCGAGGGCGGGTCAGCCGCCGCGGTCGATTGGCGGCACCGATGGGGTGCCAACTGGATCACCACGGTTCGTGACCAGGATGGCTGCGCTGCCTGCTGGGCGTTCGCGGGGGTCGCCCTGATCGAGGCCATGGTCAAGATCGAGGACGCGATCTGGACGCGCCGGTCGGAGGGGGACATCCATCGGGGGGTCGGCTCGCCATGCGCGAACGGCAACAACATGGGAACGGTCTCGACCTTCTTCTCGACCAAAGGGGTGTGCGATCCGGCCTGCTTCCCGTGGGCGACGAATGACCCGCCCTACAAGCCGACGGCGGACCGCAGCGGGCGCACGGTTCGTGGTCCCGCGTTCGGCTGGGTCGGAGGTCTCCCGGCATGCAAGGACTGGGTCGACCTCTATGGACCGCTCGTCACCTGGTTCGACGTCTACGACGACTTCTTCGCGTATTCGAGCGGGGTCTACGAGCGCAGCGCGTCGGCGACCCAGGCCGGCGGTCACTTCATGTTGGTCGTCGGCTACAGCGACGCGCTGGGCGCCTGGCTGGTCAAAAACTCCTGGGGGACCGGGTGGGGGATGGCCGGGTACGGCTGGATCAAGTACGGCAACTCGGGCATCGACCTGTACGCCAAGTCAAGCCTGCGGAACGTCAATCCCGACCCGTGGTCCAAGCGACGCCTGCACAACGGCGCGCTCTACGAGAGCGGGAACGGGGCGTTGAACCGAAACCTCGAGGTGATGGGCGCGGACGGCATTCGCGTGCAGCACCGCTGGCGCGAGGGCGGTCCCCCGTGGACGTGGGGGGTGGGCAAGAGCTTCGCCACCGACGCCGCGGTCTGCCCCACGCTCACCGGGACGACGTTCAACCGGAACATGGAGCTCGTCTACCTCACCACCGGAAAGCGGCTCCATCACTGGTGGGGTCCCGGTAGCGGGACCGGGCCGTGGAACGACGGTGGGATCTTCGGCCCCACCGACTGCCAGGGTGTCCCCGGCTTCGTCCAGGGCGACTACAACGCGCCGGGTAACTTCGAGGTCGTGGTCAAGGTCGGGGGTGGCCGGCTTCGTCACATCTGGCGGGACGGCGGCGGATGGCACAACGGCGCGAAATTCGGTGCCGACATCGCGCTGTCGGGGGCTACACTCGTCCAGGGCGACTATAGGTCACCGCACGGCAACCTCGAGGTCGTGGCGGTGCTCAACAGCGGCGCCATGCAGCACTTCTGGCGCAACGAGGCCAACTTCAAGTGGAACGCCGGTGCGGTCTTCGGGACCGGAATCGCAAGCCCGCCGGTGATGATCCAGGGCCAATACGGGATGGTCAACGAGGCTGGACCGCACGGGAACTTCGAGCTGTGCGTCGCGTCCGGCGGAAAGGTCCAGCACTGGTGGCGCGCCAACAGCGGTGACGTCGCGTGGCACCACAGCACCGTGTTCGGCCACGACGTCGCCGCCGTGGCCGGGCTGTGCGAGTCTCAGTGGGGAATGAACCTCGAGGTCATCGTGCTCAGGACGGACCAGCAGCTCCAGCACTACTGGCGCGACGGGGCCGGATGGCACGAGGGCCCGGTGATCGGGCCAGCGTGAGTCGGGACCACGGCACCGACCGGGGATCGGGAAGGGCCGCCGAGCCGATGCTCGGGGGGCACATCCCCGAGCGTCTCGAGCTGGCCGTCGGGCAGTCCGAGCGCCTCCCGCTACCGTCGGCCTCGGGCGGGGGGTACGCGTGGAAACTGGACCCGGTCGCGGACGCCGCCGACGTTGCCCGCGTCGAGGTCGAGCTCGGTCCGGTGCCCCCCCGGGGTGACCAGCCCACGAGCGCGCAGGCGCCGGTGACGCTGATCGTGGCAGCCCTTCGGCCGGGCTCGGCGGTTTGGCGCCTCCGCTTGGTGCGTGTCTGGCAGCCCGAAAGCCCCCTGGTCGAGCGGCGGTTGGAGATCGCTGTCCGCTAGCAGCCCGTGGTTAAAGTTAAACCGCCCCTTTCAGCGGCGACCGGTAGCGGCGTGGTGAGCGGTCGAGCGGAAGGTCGAGGGTGATCGGATGGTCGATCGCATCGGCAAGGCCGCGGAGAAGGCGATGACAGGCGCGAAGTGGCTCAACAGGGTCAAAGCCGCGTCGACCAGCCGGCCCAGCCGCTCCTGGAGGCCGCGTGGGAGGCGCATCATACCGCCTTGTTTACGCCTCGTCAACGGGCTCCGAGGCCCTTCCAGTACCACCATACGTCGAGCGTGAACAGGGCGGCCCCGAGATAGAACCAGGGCTCCCAGACGCCCAGGACCTGGAAGCTGAATCGGCCGACCGCCACCAGATAGGCAGTCTGAATCAGGCTCGCGACCGCCCGGAGCGCGAGCAATCCCGTTCCGATTAACGCCAGCGTGGTGAGCAAGCGGCGGGGCACACGGCGGCCCCAAGGCAAGGCCAGGGCCAACGCGACCGGCACGGCGACGACGCACATCGCGGCGACGACCAGATCGTAGACCAGCATCCAGGGGGAGGTGAACGCGGCCGCGGCCGCCACGGGATCGAGCCCGATATACCAGCCCGCGGCCCAGACGACGTGGAAAGCGGCGAAGATCAATGCCCAGCAAGCCGCCGCATACGCGATCCAGCGGTGCCGCGAAGTCTCTTTGCTGGTCATGGATGCTCTCCGCCGTACCAGGTACGCTCACTGCGCGCCCCGCGAGCGGAGACCGGAGCGCAGGCCGTCCCAGTCTGATGAAGCGCCTCTCCCGGGCCGTTCGGCATAGGCTCCGGCAACACGATGGCCGCCGCGATCGAGACCCGCGGGCTCACCAAACGCTACCGCGACGTCGTTGCCGTGGACTCGCTCGACCTCCGTGTCGAGCCGGGTGAAGTGTACGGCTTCCTCGGTCTCAACGGCGCCGGCAAGACCACCACCATCCGGACGCTCTTGGGCATGGTCCGCCCCAGTCGCGGAGCGGTCTCCCTGCTCGGCCGAACGGTAGGCCCCGGCGGGGCGGGCCCGTGGCGGAGGGTGGGCCATCTCGTCGAGGGGCCGGCCGCCTACCCGGAGCTGACGGTGCGCGAGAACCTCGAGATCGCGCGGCGACTGTACGGCGTCGAGGACCGTGGCGCCACCTCCCGCGCGCTGGAGCGCTTCGGTCTCGGCGCCGCGGCCGAGCGCCGGGCGGGAACGCTCTCGACCGGCAACCGGCAGCGGCTCAGCCTCGCCCGCGCGCTCCTGCACGAGCCCGAGCTGCTGCTCCTGGACGAGCCCGCCAACGGCCTCGACCCGGCCGGCGTCGTCGAGGTCCGTGAGCTGCTCGGAGCGCTGGCCCGCGAGCGGGGCGTCACGATCTTCATGTCGAGCCACATCCTGGCCGAGGTCAACCGGCTGGCGACCCGCGTCGGCATCCTCCACCACGGCCGCCTCATCGAGGAGCTCGACGCCGCGGACCTCGAAGGTTGGCGAGCGCGGCGGCTGGTGGTCGACGCGCGGGACCGCGCCGCCGCCCGCTCGGCGCTCGAAGCGGCCGGATACGCGGTCACCGTGGACGGCCGAGACGGCAGCCTCGCGCTCGCCGAAGCGCACGCCCTCGAGGCTCCCGACGAGGTGGCGCGGGTGCTCGTGGCGGCGGGCACGGCGCCGCTCCGCCTGGCGGTCGAGCAGGAGAACCTCGAAGACCACTTCCTGCGCCTGGTCGGAGCCTCGGCATGAAACACGGTCTCGCGGCGCTGTGGGCGGAGAGCCTGAAGGCGAGGCGATCGAAGGTGCCGTGGCTCACGGCGCTCGGCCTTTCGCTGGCGCCGCTCATGGACGGTCTCTTCATGGTCATCCTCAAGGACCCGGAGCGCGCCCGCTCGATGGGCCTGATCAGCGCCAAGGCGCAGCTCACGGCCGGGGTCGCCGACTGGCCGACGTTCTTCGCGGTCCTGGCTCAGGCCACGGCGGTCGGCGGAGGCGTGCTCTTCGCGCTGGTGACCGCCTGGAGCTTCGGCCGCGAGTTCGCCGACGGCGCGGTCAAGGACCTGCTCGCCCTGCCCACCCCGCGGACGGCGATCGTGGTCGCGAAGTTTCTCGTGGTCGCGGTCTGGGGGACGGTGCTGACGGCGCTCGTGCTCGTCCTCGGTCTCGGCGTCGGTGTCGCGGTGGGGCTCCCCGGCTGGTCCTCGGCGCTCCTCGTCCGCGCCACCGGAGAGCTCGCAGCGACCGCCTGCCTCACCCTCGCCTTGATGCCGCCGGTGGCGCTCCTGGCGAGCATCGGCCGCGGCTACCTGGCGCCGGTCGGCTGGGCGATGCTCACTCTGTTCTTGGCCCAGATCGTGGCCGCGACCGGCTGGGGGTCGTGGTTCCCGTGGTCGGTTCCCCCGCTCTTCGCCGGCCTCGCCGGGCCGCGCTCGGCGCAGCTCGGAACCCACAGCTACGCGCTGGTCGCCGTGACCCTCGCGGCGGGCCTCGCGGGCACCTTCGCCTGGTGGCAGAGAGCGGATCAGTCGCGTTAGTGTCGGCAGTCGCGCCGCAACGGCCCTCTTTGCAACCCCCACCGTATTTCGTAGTAGAGTACGTCGCGTAGTACGCCTGGAGGACCCAATGGCGGCGATCACCACGGAGCCGAAGGTCGAGATGGTGACCGTTCGCCTGGACGCGGCCCTCAAGGCCGATCTCGCCGAGTTGGCCAAGCGGGAATCCAAGGCGATGGGCGAGCTGCTGCGCGAGCTGATCCGCGAGCACATCGCGCGCAAGAAGCGGCAGGAGTTCGAGGCCGAGGCGCACCGGCAGTCGCTGGAAGCGGCGGCGGCCGCGCGCGATCCGAAGAGCGACGAGGCGCAGGTCATGCGCGAGCTGGACCTCGAGCTCGGGGAGTTCGCGGACGAATGGAAGTGAGGCGCGGCGATCTCGTCACCATCGCCTTGCCCGGTGACTACGGCAAACCACGGCCGGCTCTCGTCATCCAGGACGACGCGTTCCGGGCCCTGGAGTCGGTGACGGTCCTGCGCCTGACCGGCGAGATCCACGCCTGGCCGCAGTTCCGGGTCACGGTCGAACCGAGCGACGGCAACGGCCTGCGCAAGCGGTCGCAGGTCATGGTCGACAAAGCCGTCACCGTGCCGCGGCGGAGGATCGGCCAGCGCATCGGGCGCCTCGACGAGGCGACGTTGCGCGCGATCGGCACGACCCTGGCGAGATTCCTGGGGCTGCCGACGTAGGCGGCGTCACCGCGGCGCGGCCGGGCCGGCACGCGGCCCGCCGGGCCACCGTCGCTCCAGCGGGTGGATATGCTCGCTCGGACCCGCGGTCCACCGCCATTCCCGCCGCGATCACCCGCTACGCGCTCGTCCTGGTCCTGCTCTGCTGCGCCTCGGTGGCGCGCGGGCCAGGAGCCGGCGCCGGCCGAGCCGCTCGAGGCGGCCGTGGCCGAGGGCGGGGCCGCCGACGAAGCTGAGCAGAGGCTCGCCGGCGCCCCTCACGTGCTCGCGGAGTCGACGGGGATCTCCGAGCCGCCGACCGCGGAGCCGCGCCCGGGCCGGCGGACGGTCCTCACCGTGCCGCTGCTTCCGCCGCCGCAGAAGAAGCGATCGCCGCCATCGGACTCGAGTCCCGACACGTGCACCCCGGGCGGCATCTCGAGCCTTTCCAGGACCTCGCCCGTGCGCGGATCGACTCGCCTCAAGTCGCTCTCGTCGGCCTCCCAGGTAGCGTGCCAGAGCTCGCCGTCGATCCAGGTGACCCCGGTGACGAAGCGGTCGGACTCGATGGTACGGAGGATCGCGCCGGTCTCGGGATCGACTTGATGGATCTTCCGGTCCCGATAGTGCCCCACCCAGAGCGTCCCTTCGGCCCACGCGAGCCCCGAGTCGCCGCCGCCGCCGGGCGCCGGGATGGTGGCGAGCACGCGGCCGGTGTGCGGATCGATCTTCTGGATGCGATCCTCGGCGATCTGGAACAGGTGCCGGCCGTCGAAGGCGGTTCCCGCATGCGCGGCGACGGCGATCGAGCGCAGCGTCTCGCCGCTCGCCGGATCGAAGGCGCGCAGCTCGTCTCCGGCGGCGAACCAGACGCGCCGGCCGTCATAGGTCACCCCGTGTACGCGCTCGACGCCCGGGAAGGGTCCATATTCACGGACGATTTCGGCTGCTGATCGGTTCATGCCTCGACCCCTGGACAATCGGTAGTGGTGCGGGGAGCAACAAAGTCGTCGTGAATCCCGGCACGGACGGGGTCGTCCAGCGACGCGCTCGCCCGCGACCGAACGACTGTACCTTGCCCGCGGCCGCGAGCGAGGCGAGCGCCCGCTGCACGGTGCGCGGGCTGGTTCCCAGCGCAACCGCGAGGGCCGAGCTCGACCACGACTCGCCGTCGGCGAGGAACGCGAGCACCGCCCCATGCTCCTCCTCGACCGGCCGCGCCAGCACGACGACCGCGCGCGCGCGGCGCGGCACCAGCCCAAAGCCCCGCTGCGTCGCGCTCACGCCGGCGAGCGCCCGCAGCAGCCTGCGGAGCCGTCCGACTTCGACCCGCAACCGCGCGCGGTGCGACTCATCGGCCTGCTGCGCGCCGAACGCCCGCGCGACGAGCGTGCCTCGCGGCACGTCCCCGGGCCACGCCTCGCCGAGCGCGCGCGCGAGCGCGAAAAGCACCGGACGCGTGGTGAGCGGGACCACCGTGCCGGCGTCGCGCACGACGTGACGGCACGCGTCCACGATGAGCGCTCCCGATGCCGGCAACGCCTCGACCTCCTCGAGCAGGAGGGGGCGCTCCTCGCCGCGCGCGATCAGGCGCGCCGCGGGCGCGCTCAGGACGAGGTAGGCGCTCTTCACCTCCGCCGTGAGCGCGGAGATGCGTGCGTGGTGGGCGGCGCGTTCGGCCCGAGCGAGCGCGGCGCGCGCCGCCTCCGTCCGAAGGCGTCGCATCGCGATCCCCGCGACCACCAGCTCGTGAACGGCCCTCGCCGCGGGCGGGAGGGGCGCGGGGTCGAGCTCGGCGAGCGCACGCTCGGCCTCGTCGAGGCGCCCGATCAGGAGGAGCCGCCGGGCCTCGAGCTGCCGCGCGTGCGCGGCGTTCACGCGGTCGCCGTGCTCCTCGAGCGTCGCCCGCGCCGCGTCGAGCGCCGGCGCAGGCCAGCCCAGGTCGCGCGAGGCGAGCGCGACCTCGGCCTCGGCGACGACGCACCGCGCGCGGGCCACGGCCTCCCTCGGACCGAAGGCGCGCCCCGCCCTGCGCAGGAGCACCTTCGCTCGCACCAGATCGCCGAGCTGCGCCATCGCGATGCCGCGGAGCGCGAGCGCAGGCGCGTCGTCGCGCAGGGCGACCCGGTTCAGCGCGCCGAGGGGATCGCCCGCCGCGAGCGCGCGCGCCGCGGCGCCGATCAGCGGGTCCATCGGAATCCCGCCACACTTGTCACTCCCACCGTTGGATGCCCGGCGCCTAATCTATCTCTCGACCGGGGCGAGAAGCCGATCGCCGCCCCAACAAGGAGTCAGCCATGTGTCCTTTCTGCATGACGACCGCGGCCGTAGTCGCTGCCAGCGCCACGGGGGCCGGCGTGCTCGGCCTGGTCGCGGTCAAGGTCCGGACCCTGCTGCGCAACGGGAATGGACTCGAATCACGTTCCACAACGACTCGCGAAACCCTCAAGGGAGATTGAAAATGACCACACCGCTGATCGTATCGCCGCAAGAGTGGGAGACGGCGCGCCTGCGCCTCCTCGTCAAGGAGAAGGAGTTGACCCGCGCCCGTGACGCGCTGGCCTCCGAGCGCCGGCGGATGCCGTGGCTGGCGGTGGAGAAGGAGTACGAGTTCGACGGGCCCGGGGGCAAGGCGAGCCTGCTCGACCTGTTCGAGGGCCGCCGGCAGCTCGTCGTCTACCGCGCCTTCTTCGAGCCCGGCGTGGGCGGCTGGCCCGAGCATGCCTGCGTCGGCTGCTCCATGGTCGCCGACCAGGTCGCCCACCTCGCCCACCTGAACGCCCGCGGCACCACGCTCGCGTTCGCCTCGCGCGCGCCGCAAAAGCGCATCGCGCGCCTGAAGGCGCGGATGGGCTGGGCGATGCCGTGGTACACGATCACGGACGGGTTCGACGCCGATTTCGGCGTCGACGAGTGGCACGGCACCAACGCGTTCCTGCGCGACGGCGACCGCGTGTTCCGCACCTACTTCGTCAACAACCGAGGCGACGAGGCGATGGGCGGCACCTGGAGCTACCTCGACATCACGGCGCTCGGGCGCCAGGAGGAGTGGGAGGACTCGCCGGAGGGCTACCCGCAGACCCCGCCGTACGAGTGGTGGAGGTGGCACGACGCATACGGCGACGCTCAGCCGTCCCGGGAGTAGTAGCAGAAAGTCGCCATCGCACGACGCTCCGCCAAAGGCGAATGAACGCTCTTTGCGTGGCGCGCGCCGGCTCGAGGAGCGGCTGGACCGCTGCGCGGAGGCGCAGCCCGCGGCCCGGCGAAGGTGGCCGAGTGTTGTCGCTTTCTCTGCAACTGTCGGATTTTGTGCAGGCGCCCGCCGGCGTTCTTCTCGGAGACACGCCTCGCAACAGATTCTCCCGTAAGGGATTATCGGAACAGGCCGGCGGCACTGTCGGCTGGCAAGCAGATTGGAATGGACGTGCGGTGCAGGAGGAATGGCACCATGTCACCGCACCGCACGTCCCGCATCCTACTGGCCGCGGCCCTCGCCGCGGCCGTGACCATCCCGGCGCAGGCGATCGACCTGCGCCTCGCCACCGAGAACGACTTCTTGACCGGCGACAACCGCGACGACCTCTACACGTTCTCGGTCGCGCTCGCCGCCGAGCAGGGGCCGTACCGGCTCACCTTCCGCGAGAGCGCGTTCACCGACCGCGAGGCCGACCGGCGCTTCGACGAGACCCATCTCACCGTCGGGCGCGCCGTTCCGGGGCTCGGCGAGTGGAGCCTGTACGCCGAGGTGGGCGCCGTGCACGTCGGCCGCGGCCTGCTCGGGGAGAGCACCCAGAACGCGCTCCACCGCTTCCTCGACGAGGAGGAGCTGGACCTGCGCTACCTCGGATCGCGGTTCCATCCGAGCCTGGGCGTCGAGGCGGAGCGCACGTTCGCGCTCGCCGGCGACCTCGACCTCGGGCCGCGGCTCGAGGCGGAGAGCATCCCCGGCTTCCGGTCGCACGCCGCGCTGGGCGCGCAGGGTCGCTGGCAGGCGAGCGCCGTCCTGACCCTTCACCTCTTCGCCGGCGCGCGCTGGAGCGAGGCCTCCCTCGAGCTGCTCGACCGCCACCTCGCGTCGCTGGCGCCGATCGCCCGCCTCGGAGTGGTGTTCAGGGACCGGCTGTTCGTGTCCTGGACCTACAACGAGTACGGCGACGAGCGCGAGCACTTCAGCGTGGGCATCCGCACCGGTCTCTCGCGCACGCGCGCCGAGCGCCTGGCGGCGGCGACCGCGCCCTGGTCGGGCGTGGCGACCAGAGGCTGAACCGGCGGCCCGGGCCGCCGGCTCGCCGTCTCGGGCCGCCGGCCCGGGGGCCGCTCACGCTGTCGCGGGGAGCTTGGTGCGGCGTACCGTTGACCGTTCGACCCAGCCTCGCCCCGGGGCAGCCAGCCTACGCGCCGACGGGCACGCGCGAGGGAAGTAGGTCACTTGCGCTCGATCCGCACGAGCCGCTGAACTTCAGGGAGAGAATCGTGAGCTGTGCCGCCCAGGCGATGAAACCGGCGAGGATCACGGCCGCCTCGGCCCCGGTCACGACGGCGATGATCTGCGCGAGGATCCGGACCAGAGCCCACCAGCCGGCGGCGGTCAAAGCGAACTTCAGGATCGGCCAGAACAGGCCCTGCTGGTAGATGACGCCGACCAGCCCCAGAGCAGACGACGCGGTGATGGCTTGGCCGACCAGCGTCTGCATGGCCCGGACCACCGCCGGGTTCTGCGACACCAGGTTGTAGACCCGCGTCGCGATGCTGGCGTTCGACGGCGCCAACCCGAGCGCTTGAAGGAATCCGATCGTCAGCATGTAGATGAACTGGATCCACCACAGCGTGCAGGGGTCGATGGAACCGGCCGGCACCGCGAGAATGACGGAGTCGCCCCGCGGGCCGTGGTAGATCACCCGCAGCTCCCCGTTTTCCTCGACCTCGCTGAACACGTCGAGGAGACTCGGATTCGCGGCCACGCGGGCGCGCGCCTCGTTCCAGCCCTCCTCGAAGCGGCGGCGCAGGTCGGCTCGGGTCGCCGCGTCCTCGTAGGCGAGTCCCGCGACGAGGGCCTCCCACGAGGCCTCCCGGTGGGCGTCGCTCAACGGCTCCGGCTGGTCGGCGATGAACAGGTTGGTCACCGGCGGCGGCAGCGCGGGGTCGGGCGTCTGGTTGAAGTAGTCGGCGTTGACCGCCTGGATGTTGCCGATCGTCCCTTCGAACGAGGTCGGATCGACCGTCGCCGTCGTGACGCCGACAGTCGCCCCGCCCTCGAGCTGGAGAAAGTTCTGTTGAGTCGTGTCGATCGGCGGTGAGACGCTGAAATCGAGGTCGGCGAGGAGGGTCGGATCGTCGACGGGCTGGTTGTACATCCACTGCTGGATGTCCGCCTGGTCGAGACAGACGTTCCAGATCCTCAGGTTCTGGATCTGTCCCTGGAAGAAGTTGCCCGCGGTGCCCCCCGAGTCCTGGTTGGCGCCGACCAGGAGCTGGACGTTGGGCTCGGAAGGCACGGCCGAGGGGAAGATCTGGGCCGCCTGCAGGTTGCCGTTGACGTAGAGGCTCAGCAGGTTGTTGACGTCGTCGTAGCTCATCGCGACGTGGTAGAAGGCGCCCGGGGTCACCGCACCCTGGCTGGCGATCTGCAGGGCGTCGGAGTTGCGGAAGGCGACGACCTGGTTGCTGGCCTCGTACGAGACCTGGTACTGAGATTGCGCCTGGCCCTGGTACTTGCTGACGACGACCCCGGCCGCGGTGGGCGAGATCCAGCCTTCGATCGTGTAGGGTTTGTTGCCCGAGAGGTCGAGGGTGGGGTTGTCACCGCAGGCGACATAAGCGGAGCCCGCGAGCTGCAGACCGGGCGTCGAGAGCAGGTACTGGGCGCCCCCCTCGAACGTCAAGCTGATGTTGTTGCCCGACATGTCGACCGCCGGGATGATCGAGAAGTCGAGGTAGAGCTCCAGGGTCGGCTCGGCCACCGCGTCGTTGACGTCGAGCTGAACCGAGTCGTTGAGAATCTCCTCGGCGGTGCGGCAGGAGCTCCAAACCAGGACGCGGCCGATGTTCCCCTGCAGGAACCACCCGGGCGTGCCGTTGACCATGATCGCGCCGATCAGCACGTCGGCCGCCGACGTGGAGCTCGAGGGCGTGAAGTTCCCCTGGGTCACCTGGGCGAAGTCGACGTAGAGCGTGAGCACTCCCTGGATGGCGTCGTAGCTCGCGGCGAGGTAGTGCCACTGGTCGGTGGCGAGCGCGGAGGGAGCGCTGAGTCCGGACGTCCCCGGGTAGGCGACGGTCGGGACGCCGTTGTCGAGGTAGAGCTGGTACTCGGCATCGACCCCGACGTTCATCTTGCCGACCACCGACTGCGATCCGGCGGTCGAGCCGAGGTACACCCAGGCCTCCAGGGTATAGGACTGGAGGCCGGAGAGGACGGCCGGGTTGCCGACGTCCAGGTACGCACCGCCGGCGAGCTGCAGGGCGCTGGAGGTGAAGCGCGGTAGGACGCTCATCGTATTTCCTTTCGATTGCGGTCGAGCGCTCTTCAGCGCGCGTCGTCGAAGGTGTTGAGGAAGTCCTGGTGCCATTCGGGCGGCAGCCGCTGCAGGATCTCTTCTTTCGAGAGATGCTCGGGCTTTGCCGCCTCGAGCATCAGGTGCCGCTGCATCAACTGATCGCCGACCAGGATGCCGTTGGCGAAGAAGGTCGACTCGCCGGCGGCGGCTTCCTCTTCGGTTCCGACCCGGAGGTTGTGGACCGGCACCGGTTGCGCGCTCGCGTGGCGGGCGACCTCGATCAGGGTCGAGGGGCCGTTCTCGGTGAGTACGACGTCGCCGCGGACCAGCCGCTTCGCGGCCACCGGGCCGCTCCGCGTGATCACCGGATGCTCCTCGGTAAGGAGCAGGGTGTGCCCGAGGTCGTCGACGATGCGGATGAGCGGCTTCTCCTCCCGGCCCCACGTGTTGCCGGTGACCGCACGGACCGTCGCCGCGCCCGCCGACCGCACCGTCTCGTCGCCGTAGGCCTGGAAGGTCTCGATCGCCCGCTCCGAGCCGTCGGCCATCCGGATCTTCACGCCGGCGGGCAGACAGCCCTGCAGAACCTCGATCGTGGGGACGATCACCGTGTTCGGCAGCGACTGTTGAGAGGTGTCGCTGGTGAACGTCACGCCGGCGTTGCCACCGGTCGTCTGGAGATAGACTTGAAAGCTGTAGTTGAAGGTCATCCCGTTCGGCTTGACGCAGTTCTCGTTCTTGAAACTGGCCGGAGCCAGGTTCCACGAGACCGTGGTGCCGTTCGCCGTCAGAAGCTGGCTGACCGCGGTCGAGTTCGAGGCCGCCTTCAGCACGCAGCCGCCCCCGGTCGTGTCTTTGAGGATGATGTAGAGCGAGCCGCTCAGAGGAGTGATCGGCGTCTCTCCGAGGTCGACCGATCCGACGATCGGAAAGATGATGTTCGGAGGGTAGCTGCTCCCCGTGCATCCGTAGTCGCAGTTGCTCTGGATCCGGTTGCCGTAACAGACCGTGATCGGTGAGGTCGCCTGCGCGGCGCAGGCGGTTCCCGTGCTCGTCCCGCAGTTCTGAGTTCCGGTCGCGGGCGTCTGGAAGTTGGGCGAGGTCTGGCAGGGACCGCTGACCTCCTCGAGGTCGGTGAGGACGACGTTGTAGGGCTCGACCGGGTCGCCTTTCTGCGGCGCGACCAGCATGAGGGCATTGACCTCCACGTCGTCGGTCGACCCCGCGGGGGTGCCGGTGGCCGCGACCTGCAGGTTCGTCTGGCTGTACCGGCAGTCGCTCTGCGATGTGATGACCGTGTTGTTGTTCGACGTATCGATGAGCGTGACGATGACCAGTGTGTAGTACGGGACCTGGTCGGCGGGGTACGTCGAGTACCCGTTGGCGAAGTAGCTCCCGTCCGACTGAGGCCCAAACTCGGTGACGTAGTTGATGCCCTGGAGCGTCAGTCCCGTGGATTCGGCGACCGGCACCGGCTTGCCGGGTCGGCCCTGAGCGCGCGTCTCCTCGAGCAGGCGGAAGAGGTGCGGCGACTTCTCCGCCGTGTGGCCGGCGCGCCGGAGGGTGGCGAGCACGTGGGCGTACTGCCGGTCGTCGGCGAGGTTCAGCTTGTGGGGGATCCCGATCGCGGAGTTCTCGCGGATGTACTTCAGGTTCGCGACCTCCTCGGGCGTGAGCTTGACGTTGGCCGCCGAGCTGGTGCAGGTCTGAGCGCGAACGGGGTCAGCGGCCAAGAGGCCGGCGAGGCCGATCGAGACGGTCAAAAGCGCGAGAAAGCGGCGACTTTCCGCTCCGTCCATCTGTGACTCCCTTCAAGTCGGGCACTGCGGCGCTGAGCCGTCCGGCGGAACGCCCGCCCACCGCTCGATGAGCCGCTTCCAACTCCCTCATCGCAAAGCGGGGTCGGGCGGAGACATCTCGATCGCGAGTTCGCGACCGAGCGACGCCAGTGCACGGCGCGGTGGGACCGCGGCAACGGGGAGCAGTGGCCGAACGTTGTAGCCGTCTCTACGACGGTTGGGTTTCAGGGAGCGCGACGATGCCACGGGCGGTGACCGTGGAGCGCTTCGAGGCCGCAGGGTGCGCGAGAATCAGCACCCTGCGCAGAATTCGACACCTCCTCGGCGCCTCCGGCCCCGGCCGCCGCGGCGGCCGGAGGCGCCGGATCCGCCGTCCTCGCGGCCCGTCGCGCGCGCGGTCGTCCGCTCGACGGGCACTGGCACGCGGTCTGAATAGCCGGATCGGCATGCCTGGCGTCGCGACAGCGGAAGAGCCGAGGGTCGGGCGCGGCCTCGAGCCTGCCCCGGAGCTCTTCGCCGCCGAAAATTCGGCGTTCGACGCCCACGGCGTGACCGGCGTCCTGTCCGAGATCGCTCGGATCGTGTCGGAGACGCTCGAGCTCGACGAGGTCTTCGACCGCGTCGCGGCCGCCGTCCGCACGCTCGTCCCCTTCGAGCGGATGGGCGTCGTCCGCATCCTCGACGGCGAGCGCGTCGTCCTGCACGCCCGCTTGAGCGGGCCCGGGCACGATCCCGGGGAGCAGTGCCCCCAAAAGCCCCTGACCGCGTGGTCGCCGCGCTGGCGTCCGCAGCCGAGGCGCTATCGGATCGACGACGCCGCCGTGGAGCTGGATCCGGCGTTCCCGATGGACGCCCAGGTGCTCGCCGGCGGCATGGGCGCCGGCCTGTGGGAGCCGTTTCGGCACGGCGGCTCGTTCACCGGCGGCGTCTGGTTGTGCACGTCGGCCACGCACGCGTTCACCGACGAGCACCAGCGTGTCCTGCGGCCGATCGCGGCGCTGCTCGGCTCGGCGGTCGAGCACTGGCAGATCTGGAACGCCGAGCGCCGCCGCCGGGAGCGGCTCGACCGGGTCGAATCGCTCCTCGGCGCGCTCGCCGAGTCGCTCGACGTGCGCGCGGTCTTCGAGCGCCTCTCGGCCGAGATCCAGAGCATCCTGCCGCACCACCTGGTCAACCTGACCGAGATCGACCTCCAGGCGCGCACCATCCGCATCGTGGCGTTCGCGGGCGAGAGCGACCTCCCGATCCGCACCGACCGCTTCCCGCTCGCCGAGCACGAGGTCGAGGACCGGCTCGACTTCGCGATCATCGACGACGTCCACGCCGAGCTGACCGCCGACGGCGAGCGCTATCGCCTGATCCGGGCCTCGGGCCTGCGCTCCTGGCTGCACGTTCCGGTCTGGCTGTCGGGGGAGGTCAAGGGGAGTCTCAGCTTCCTGCACCGGGAGCCGGGACGCTACGGCCACGACGACGCCGAGGTCGCGCGCCGGGTCGCCGACCGCATCGCGCTGACCCTCTCCCACCACCGCCTCGCCGAAGAGGCGCGGGTCGCCGCGGAGGCGCGGGAGCGGGCCGAGCGGCTCGAAGCGACGGTCGAGACGCTGGCGCGCGAGCTGGAGTCGCGCGGGCGCGGCCGGATCGTCGGCGTCTCGCGCTCGTGGAAGGACGCCCTGGTCCAGGTCGGGCGGGTGGCGGCGTCGGAGACCACCGTGCTGATCACCGGCGAGTCGGGGACCGGCAAGGAGGTGATCGCGAGCCTGATCCACCAGGGCTCGCCGCGCGCCGGCAAGCCGCTGGTCGCGATCAACTGCGCGGCGCTGCCCGAGGCGCTCCTCGAGTCGGAGCTGTTCGGTCACGAGAAGGGGGCGTTCACCGGGGCGGTCGCGAGCAAGATCGGGCGCATCGAGCAGGCCGCGGGCGGCACGCTCTTCCTCGACGAGATCGCGGAGATGAGCCCGTTCGTGCAGGCCAAGCTCCTGCGCGTGCTCGAGGCGCGCGAGTTCCAGCGCGTGGGCGGGACGCGCACGCTCCGAACCGACGTGCGCGTGATCGCCGCCACCAATCGCGACCTCGGGACCGCGATCGCGCGCGGCGCGTTCCGCGCGGACCTCTACTACCGGCTCAACGTCTTCCAGATCCACCTGCCGCCGCTGCGCGAGCGCGCGGAGGACATCCTGCCGCTCGCCGAGTCGTTCCTCGAGGAGCTGAGCCCGAAGATGGGCCGCCCCGCCGAGGGCATCTCGCGCGACGCGTGCGAGTGGCTGCTCGCCTACCCCTGGCCGGGCAACGTGCGGGAGCTGCGCAACGCGATCGAGCGCGCGCTGCTCCTGTGCGACGGCGGCCTGATCACCCACGACCACCTGCCGGCGCCGCTCGCCCAAGCGCCGGCGGCGCTCCCGGCCGGCAACGGCGCAGGAGCCGCCGCCCAGTTCCCGCCCGGCGGCGTCGATCTCGAGGCGGTCGAGCGCGCCCTCGTCGCCAAGGCCCTGACCCAGGCCGAGGGCAACAAGTCCAGGGCCGCGCGCCTGCTCGGCCTCACCCGCTCCCAGCTCTACTCGCGGCTCGACAAGCACGGGATCCGCTGAGGAGGCCCTGACCCGCGGTGGATGGTGAAAGCCGAAGAGCCCCCGGAGGAGAAACGATGAGAACGCCGGTCGAATCGGTGCTGCGCGTGGCCGTCGTCCCGCTGGCGTTCGCCGCGGCGGGAGCGGAGCCGGCCGCGCGTCCCGAAATGGAGCGGGGTTTCGAGAGCGGTTATGCGCCGGTGAACGGACTCGCGATCTACTACGAGATCCATGGACCCGGCGGCGGCGATCAGCCGCCCCTGGTCCTGCTGCACGGCGGCGGCGACACGATCGGCACCTCTTTCGGCCACGTCCTGCCGGCGCTCGCCCGCACCCGCAGGGTGATCGCGTTCGAGCAACAGGGCTACGGGCATACCGCGGACGTCGACCGCCCGTTCAGCTTCGAGCAGTCGGCGGACGACACCGCGGCGCTCCTCGGCCATCTGCAAGTCGAGCGCGCCGACCTCCTCGGCTTCAGCAACGGCGGCACGATCGCGCTGCAGGTGGCGATCCGGCACCCGGGCGTTGTGCGCAAGCTGATCGCCGTCTCCGCCCTCTCGCGCCGCGACGGCGCTCCGCCGTGGTTCTGGGAGGCGATGGACAACGCGCGGCTGGAGAACATGCCGGCGGAATTGCAGCAGGCCTATCTCGAGGTCGCGCCGCATCCCGAGAACCTCCGCACGTTCCACGACAAGGCCGCTCGGCGGATGCGCGAGTTCAAGGACATCCCGGACGATCGCATCCGCGGGATCGCCGCGCCGGCGCTGATCGTGATCGGCGACGCCGACGTCATACGGCCCGAGCACGCGGTCGATCTGTTCCGACTCCTGCCGCACGCGAAGCTCGCGATCCTCCCCGGCACCGATCACATGACGATCATGAGGCGGGTCGACTGGCTGGTTCCGATGGTCGAGGAGTTCCTCGACGCGCCGACTCGGGGAGGGCGGGCCCCGGCGGCTGGTGGTGCCTGATCGAGCCGGACGTGGAGGCCGGCCCGCTGACCGCACGCCCGTCGCGACCGACGTGCCGGAGAAGGGAGCCATCTGTAGCCCTTCGTCGTCTCCAAGCGCTCGCTCACCGGCGCCGGCACCGAGCGCGTCGACACCCGCGTCCTGCAGGTGATCTACCGCGTCGAGCGCGACGACCTGCCCTCTTTGTCGGCCGGCAGCTCGACGTCTTCATCGACGCCGCGGCGCCAGTGGCCGGCGGCGCAGGCTGAGAGCTCCGCCGTCGCCGGCAAGGTGAGTCGCGGCTCAATCGGAGCCGGGCAGCGGGTTCCGGTAAACCTCTGCCAGGGACAGCTCGCAGCCGGGAGATGCGATCGAGGCGGTTTCTTCTCCGCGGCTCACATGGAGCGTCCAGTGGTCGCCTTCGCGGCGCCAGAGCTCCAGACACCGCTCCTCGTGCGCAACGAGGACGACCTCATCGAGCGACGGAATCTGCTTGTAGTGCGCCAGCTTCTCGCCGCGATCGTAGTCCTCGGTGGAGGGGCGCAGCACCTCGACGATCAACGATGGGTTGATGAGGGTACTGCCCTTGGGATCGTCGGGATCGGTCTGCTGCTTGCCGCAAACCACGCTCACGTCCGGATACGTGGCGAGGCCGGTGGCCTTGACCCGGATGCGGACATCCGAAGTGAATGAAGATGCGGCAAGGACGGTCGCGGAGTTGGCTCGCGAGGAGCGCGATCACGTTGGCTGCCAGCGCTCCGTGGTCCGGCGTGCCCCCGGCCATCGCCCAGACCTGCCCGTCGGAGAACTCATGCTTGACGGTGCTCGTCTCCTCGAGAACGAGGTAGTCCGCGAAGGTGAACCGCTGGCGCACGGGAAGAGCCCTCGGCGACACCGTAGCATGGTGCTGGATCGGCGACGGGACCCCGCCAGACAAAGATCCTTGCTTGAGTGAGTGCGAAGCCTTATACTCGGAGCTGACGTGCGCACCCCGAGAACTCTCGAAGCCGGGCCAGGCGGGTTCCAAGGCGCTCGTGATCCGCTGCGGACCGAGGCGGCCCTGCCTTCGCCATCGCTACGACGAACCGACCCGGGAGCGCCTCGAGACGGTCGGGGACTGCAATCACCGGCGAGTCAAGGTCCGCGCGGAGGCCGGTGCGAGATCCGTTGGCTCGAGCTCGGTCGGGCGTCGCAAGCACGCCGAGGTGGATAGCGGTGGCAAGCTGGTGGGCAGATTTGGGCATGGGAGGCGTGCCCAGGTGTGGGAAGCCGGTGGATAGGTCTGGACAGGAATGGATAGATGTAGGAACCGCGAGTCGGTGAAGTGATAGTTAGCCACACGGAGACCTATGGAGAATCGGATCAGGCGGCGCCCGCTTCGCGAGCGATATTCCGCCTTCTGTGCGGACGCCCAGGAACTGCTCCAGGAGGCCGGACTTGAAGAGCCGACGGGGACGCCCAGAATCCCAGGCCACATCTTCTGGAACGCTTGCGTGAACCTTGCTTCTCTTCATTTCCCTGAAGACAAGGAAGTCAATGGGACCGGTCCACGAGGTATCCTCTGGGCCATGCATCGTTGCGTCAATTCTGGTGCCCCGGTACCTAAAGGCGAACGCTATGTAGAAGGAGCAATCGCTATCGCGCGGACTCTCAGGCACATAATCAAGCACCGCCCGGCACTCGACAAGGAGTCACGTGGCGCGCTCTCGGAGAGGCGTGAGGTCTTGGGGCGCAAGTGCCCATTCTACGAGCCGAAGCGGAAGTACAATGCACAACCCAATCTGGTGTTTGTTCTAATGCCGTTTCATGAACCATGGAGTGATCGACTCTGGAATGACCATATTCGCAAGTACCTGTCCCAGCAAGCCATCGGCATCCCGCTGGAGATTCGTAGGGCTGATGAAATGTATGGGCAAACAGTAATGGAGGACGTGTGGGAAGGACTCCTCACAGCACGCATTATCCTTGCAGACTGCACAGGTCGGAACCCAAATGTTATGTACGAACTGGGTTTGGCTCATGCCATAGGGAAACGCACTGTTCTACTCTCTCAGGCAGAGCCGGACATTCCGTTTGACCTCAAGCGTTTCCGCTTTGGCATTTATGAAGACAATTCGAGTGGCTACCCAAAGCTACGTCGCTTTCTTCATGAGACAGTGCTCGGGGTAGTCAGGAAATGAGACGAGCGGTGGCTAACCCCGCGCCTCCAGCGGACGCCGAGGCTCTGCTCACCGTTGGTGGCCTGCGGTTGTTGGCGGCTTCGCGTAACGATAGCGGCCTGCAAGGGGCGCACGCTGAGGCGCCACAGCGTTACCCGGCGCCATGGGACACCGAGGACGAAGCGAGGTAAAGCGAGGTAGTTCTTGAAGGCACCGTGGGATCGTAACCGGCTACGCCTGACTCCCGACCAGTTTGAAGAGATGGTCGTAGGCTACCTGCAGAAAGTGGGAGACGGCTTGTCTTCGCTGGAAGTCCTCCACCGTGGCTCCGTCATGAGTCCAGACGGTGAGTTCAAAATGGACGCTGTTGCGACTTTTGAAGCCTTCGGCGCCGACTTCCTGGTTCTCGTTGAATGCAAGCATCACAAGAACCCGATCAAGCGGGAACTCGTCCAGGTGCTTTCCGCCAAGATCGCCTCATCGAGAGCCCACAAGGGCATGCTATTCTCAACAGCATCGTTTCAATCGGGGGCCATAGCTTATGCGAGGAGCCAACGGATCGCCCTCATCCACTTTGTAGAAGGCGGGCCGATTTGGGAGAGTCGCGGGAGAGAAGCAAGTGAGGGTCCGAGCCGCCCCTACGACACCTACTTTGTCACGCATTCGGAGGAGGGTGGGCTTAAGTACGAAGGGGGAGGCTGGAGACAAGTCGATGCACTGCTTCGTGCCTAGCACAACCGCACCGGGTAACCCTTCGCTGGTGCGGACGGCTGGCGCCGCCGCACAGCTCAAGAGCCGTTAGCTGCCTGGAGGAGTCGCAGTCGCATGCCGAGGAGCACCGCGAAGGTGGTTCGAGTACTGGTGGCCTCACCTGGTGACCTGGAGGTCGAGCGGGATGCCATTGAAGCCGCAGTGGAGGAACTGAATCTCGGGTTGGGCGCCTCGACCAACACAAGGCTCGAGGTGATCAGGTGGGAGTCCCATGCAAGCCCAGAGTTGGGCACTGACCCGCAGGCTATTTTCAACCAACAACTCGGAGACAACTTCGACGTGTTCATTGGCCTCCTTTGGGCTCGTACCGGAACGCCGACGCCTCGTGCGGACTCGGGAACGATCGAAGAGTTCGAACGAGCAAAGGCGCGATGGGAGAAGGACCCGGACAGCGTTTCTGTGAAGTTCTACTTCAAGGAGGAGCCAATCAATCCTTGGGAGATCGATCCGAGGCAACTTGCAAAGGCTCAGAAGTTTCGGAGTGATCTTCAAACCTATGCCATCTACGGCACATTTGTGTCGGTCGAAGACCTCGGTTGGCTTATCAGAATACACCTGACCAAGCATCTCCTTGGCGGCGCCATTTCGTCCCAGGGCGTCGCTGACGCCGAGCCGGACAGTAGTGTAGAAGCAACCGAATCGGAGGAAGACGGAGGGCCTGGTCATCGGACCATTGCGGCCGGCGACGGGGCCATAACCCAGACGGCTAGCGATCCGGAGGATGAAGAGGGCCTTCTCGATCTGGTGGAAGAGGCGAACGCGGGCCTAGCGGAGTCCTCGTCCGTTCTAACGAGAATGACAGATAGCCTGCAGGCTCTGACACAGACGATAGGAGAGGCTGCACGGGGAATTGAGGCCTCGAAGACCGAGACCGGACAGACAGATCTGAAAAAGGCGAAGAAGGCCGCTAACGACCTTGCGACTGATATAATCGCTATATCCGCGCGTTTTGAAGCCGATGTCCCCTTGTTCAGAACGTCCTTCCGAAGAGGAATGGACGCGTTCATTAGAGGTACGCGGGTGAGCGCGGAGTTCGGCGACGAGGCCGTCGCGGCGATACGAGGAAATCGGGAGGCGGTAGCGAGCCTGGCCGCTGGATCTCATTCGGTCTTGGAGGTGGTCGAGAACCTCCGGAACAGCACAGATCGGCTCCCTCGCGTGACGACGGCATTCAACCGCGCCCGGAAACGGCTTAGCTCAGTGCTTGCCGAGGTACATCGAGAGTTCTCTGCTGCGAACACCTTAGCTCGTGAGGCTGTCGCGATGGTCGACGACACGCTAGGTCAACTCGGAGGGTCGAAGTCCAACGGCAGCTAACAACCCTCTGCACCGGCCGCGCTCCGCGCGCCGGTGAGGCGAGAGGCCGTTGGGCCGACAGAGCGGGATCGTGACGGAATGCACGCGAGAAAGCGTACGGCGGAAGGAATGACGAGGGACTTTGTCTTCATCAGCTACTCTCGCGAGGATCGGGCCTTCGTCGACCGCCTTTCCCAAGACCTCCGGAGCGGCGGGGTCACGACCTGGCAGGACACCAAGGAGATCGCTGCCGGAGAGAACTGGCGCTTGGCCATCGAAGGGAGTCTTCGCCGGGCTTCCGCGCTCCTGTACGTGGCCAGCGCCCGATCGGTCAACTCGCAGTGGATGTCAAAGGAGCTGGAGGCCGTCTTCAGCCGGGGTGCTCGCATCATACCCGTGGTCCTCGATGATCAAGGAGAGCAGGATCTACCTCAGTTCCTCCGCGACTTCCAATGGGTCGACTTCCGGCACGGATATGAGGCGGCGCTTGCCCAACTCCTCGCGGCTCTACAGCCGCTTCGCACCGACCGTCCGGTTGAACCACGAACGGAGCAAGCCAAGGGCTATGTGTTCCTCAGCTATGCCGAGGAAGACGCACCATTTGTCGACGACCTCAAGGAGTTCCTGAAACAGCGCAACTACGGGCACTGGGACTACCGTGAAAGCGATCGGGACTATCACGCGGATCTGTACCTCGAACTTGAATCCGTCATCCAGGAAGCGGCTGCAACCCTCTCCTTCCTTTCACCGGAGTGGAAGCGGTCGCGCACGGCGGTCAAGGAGTACTACTTTTCCGTCGAAGTGGGGGTCCCAGTATTCCTGTTGCGTGTCAGGAACCCTGGGCCCACGCTTGCGGTCGCGGGGATGCCGTACATCGACTTCTCCGAAGATCACCGTGCCGGTTTCATGCGCCTCGAAAGGGAGTTGTCACGAAAGGGTCTATAGACAGGTCGCAGCCGGTAGACACGTCGCAGCCGGTGAGCGGACTGCCAGACTGAGCAAAGGAGATAGCATGGCTAACAAGAAGGTGATCTTCGTCGCGTTCGCGATTGAAGACGAGAGGCAAAGGGACTTCCTGAAGGGGCAGTCTCTCAACACGAAGTCACCGTTTGAGTACACCGACATGTCGGTAAAGGAGCCTTACAGCTCCGAGTGGAAGGAGCGAGTCCGTACGCGAATTCGTCGTTCGGATGGAGTGATCGCATTGGTGAGCAAGAACTCGCTCGCGTCCAGCGGACAGAAGTGGGAGATCGCGTGCGCTCGCGAGGAAACCAGGCGCGTCCTCGGCATCTGGGCCTACACGGACGACAGGACCAACCTGGAAGGTGTCAGGACCGTGGTGTGGACCTGGGACGCCATCAAGGACTTCATCGATAGCCTATAGGCGGGTTACGTCATGCGCATCGCACTCATCGTCGGCGTAAACTACTACGAGCATGGTGGAGCACTCTTTGGCTGCGTCGATGATGCGCACGCGGTCAAAGCTGTGCTCGAGCGACATGGCGACGGAGCAGTCAATTTCGACTGTAAGCTCCTAACCGGCACTGGTCCAAATGACCGGGTCGATCGCAATGTCCTCAAAGACCATGTTGCCGAGCTGTTCCGGAAGCAGGCTGAGATCGCGTTGTTCTACTTCGCCGGGCACGGTCACATTGAGGCGACGGGCGGCTATCTTCTTGCGTCGGACTCTCGGCGCGGTGACGAAGGTCTCTCTCTCTCCGATGTGCTGACGCTCGCGAATGCGTCGCTCGCCAGGAACAAGGTTGTTGTGCTAGATAGCTGCCACTCCGGGATTGCTGGCACTCCTCCGGTGCCAGGCAACCTCGCCGCGCTGTCCGAAGGCCTCACCGTGCTTACGGCGTCGACGGCTGACCAGTACGCAACCGAAGAGAACGGAAGGGGAATCTTCACCACGCTCCTGGTGGATGCGCTGCATGGTGGCGCTGCCAACCTGACTGGCGACATTACTCCCGGCAGCGTTTACGCGCACGTGGATCAATCCCTTGGAGCGTGGGAGCAACGGCCGGTCTTCAAGACCAACGTGCGAGAGTTCGTCTCTCTGCGAAGGGTCCCCCCGCCGATCGAGCTTGATGAGCTGCGGCGGATTGCCGAGTTCTTTCCCGGGCGCGGCTCTGAGTTCCAATTGGACCCCACGTTCGAACCGGAGCTAAAGGGACGCGATCCAGGGATGCCTGCACCGATCCCCGAGAACACAAGGAAGTTTGCCATCCTTCAGCGTTACAACAGACTGAATCTCGTCATTCCAGTCGGTGCACCCCACATGTGGCACGCAGCGATGCAGAGTAAGGCGTGCAAACTCACGATCCTAGGTGAACACTATCGTCGGCTCGTTGAGAAGGAACGGATATGAGAGGCGTGGCCGCCCAACAACAACATGCAGCGGACGGGCGCTGCGCGCTGCCGCTGACGCTGAGCCGTTACGCGGCTCCACGCTCCGGCATGGGCGCAACGGTGACGTCAACCTTGATTCCGGCACGCGCCAACATGTCCACCAGACCGTCGATGCTGAAGAGGTCGATGCGACCTCGCACCAAGTCGCTGATACGCGGCTGGGTCACACCGAGGAGCACGGCGGCCTTGGCCTGCGTCAGGCGTCGATCCTGGATGAGCTTTCGGATGGTGAACATGAGCGTGGAGCGAACCTCAAGGTGCGCCGCCTCCTCCTCATCAAAGCCGAGATCCCGAAACACATTGCCACTGGAAGGAGTGATCTTCTGGTCTTGCATGGCTACTACCTCCTACCGAACTAGCCGCGTCGGTTTCCCAGCGCACGGGCTTCATGGCCAGGCGGGAGTATACAAGAAGCAGTATGAAGCCGCAAGCACGACCGGAGGGCCGCGTAATCCCCGCCTGCACCCGCCGCCGTGCGCGCGCCGGTGAGGCGAGGAGTTTCCTCGGCGCCGGGCCGCTGCAGGCGCCGCGCCGCGGTAAGATCACCGGTCGGAGCAGTTCCGCGCGAGCAAGAGGCGGGGATCCGACGATGGCCGAAGCAACGACCCAGGCGGCAGGTGTGCCGCTCTCGAGCGACCTGGGTGACCCCGAGGCCATCCCGTACTTTCTCTGGGACGACCCGATGCCGATGCGCGAGGTGCGCAGGCGCTTGCGCACGTCGAGCAATGCCGAGAAGATCCGTCTCCTGGCCAAGATCATGCGGGAGGCGCGAGACACGGAGGTCTGGCTGTTCACCCGCCCGGCGGAGGTCGCCCGCCAATGGGCCGAGCTGTCGCCGCATCTGGGGCGCCGGCGCGCTTTCTGGGAGTTCCTGCTGAGCACCTGGCAGCGCCAGGGGCGGATCGACTTTGAGCCGTCTCGATAGCCTGCAGCGGGAGGTGCTCGCCGCTTTCTTCGAGCGCGAGCGCGGGTTCTTTCTGACCGGAGGCGCCGCGCTCGCGGGCTTTCATCTTCGACACCGGACGACCCAGGATCTCGATCTGTTCACCACCGAGCAGCGCATCGAGGAAGGGGTCGGCGCTCTGGCGGACGCCGCCCGCGATGTCGGCGCCTCGATGGAGAGCGTGCGCACGTCACCCGGATTCCGGCGCTACCTGCTCCGCCGTGGGACGAGCTCGGTCGTCGTGGATCTGGTTCTCGACCTCGCTCCACAGATCTTCCCGGACAAGCCCCTCGTGGGGATCATCCGAGTCGATCCGCCGCAGGAGATCCTCGCAAACAAGCTCTGCACCCTCCTGTCCCGCGCCGAGATTCGCGATCTCGTCGACGTCAGAGCCCTCGAGATGGCAGGGTTCTCGGTGGAGGAGCATCTGCCGCTGGCACAGCGCAAGGACGGTGGCCTGACCCCGGCGCAGCTCGCCTGGGTGCTTTCGCAGATCGAGATCGGCGAGGACGCAGCCCTGCCAGGCGACGTGAACGCGACCGAGCTTCGTGAGTACCTGGAGGATCTGAAGAGCCGGCTCGCCGGCCAGGCATTCCCGGAGTAGCCAGGCGCCCGGTCAGCCGCGTTCCGACGGCTCGCCGCCGAATCATCTCGTCCAAGCGGCGTGCCATGCCCCGGCCGCGCCCGTCCGGCGCGCGCAAGTCGCGGTCGCAGTGGGGTTTGAAGCCCGACGGCCGGCACGTGGGCACCCCCGGACGGCGCACGGCGGACGCCGCGGCGCCGACGATTGCTGCTCGGATAACAGCAGGTTGCTCGAATATCGACACCGCCCCTCCACTGCCGCGCTCGTGGCGACAGCCGGCCTCCGATCCCTCGAAGCGCAGTGATTGCAGGGCGTTGCGGGCACGCCCGGCTCGCCCGCCGCGCCATGGCACGCGGGTTGCCCTGTCGCTCCGCCGTCGCCGGCACGACGCCGCCGGCCACGAGGAGGAACGATGAGCAGTCCCAGCTTCGCACGAAAGACCGAGTGGACCGCGAGCGAGGAGGTCTCGGGCCCCGAGGGCGGGTCGCCCGCGGCGGCGCCGGCGCGGCGGCGCCGCGGCCGGATCGCGTTCGCGTCCTCTCTGTTGCTCCTGATCGTCTTCGCCGTCGCCGGCGTGCTCGCCACCTGGAAGTCCGACTCGATCGCGGCGGCCGACGCCGCGGCGGCGAGCCAGCCGGAGCCGATGGAGGCGGTGACCGTCGCGGTCGCCCGGCCGCGCGAGCACCGCTCGACGGTGACCGCGATCGGCACCGTGCTCGCCACCCGCTCGGTGACGTTGCGCAACGAGCTGCCCGGCACGGTCCGCGAGGTCCGGTTGACCCCCGGGCAGGTCGTCGAGGCCGGGACCGTGCTCGTCCGGCTCGACGTCGCGGTCGAGGAGGCCGAGCTGGCGGCGCAGCAGGCGCAAGCGACGCTCGCGCAGACGCTGCTCGACCGCAACCAGGAGGCGAGCGAGAACCGCGCGGTGTCGGCGATCGAGGTCGATCGCGCGCGCGCCGAGCGCGACGTCGCGCTCGCCCAGATCGCCCGAACCCGGGCGATCATCGAGCGCAAGACGATCCGCGCGCCGTTCCGCGCCCGGGTCGGCCTCGCCGACGTCCACCCCGGCCAGTATCTCGACGAGGGGACCGTCCTGACCACGCTCCAGGGGATCGGCGAGGCGGCGCACGTCGATTTCGCGGTCGCCCAGCGGGTCGCCGCCGGCCTGCGCGAGGGCGACGAGGTCCAGGTGTTGGTCACCGGCGAGGAGGCCCCGATCGCGGGCACGATCGTCGCGATCGACGCCCGCGTCGACCCGACCACGCGCAACGCGCTGGTGCGCGCCCGAATCACCGACGCCGCCGCCGGCCCCGCGCCCGGCGCCTCGGTGCGCGTCGAGGTGCCGAGCGGCGCGCCCCGCTCGGCGGTGGTCGTCCCGGTCGGCGCGCTGCGCAAGGGCCCGGCGGGCGATCACGTGTTCGTGATCGCGGCCGGCGAGGACGGCCAGCCGCGCGCGCACGTACGACCGGTCGAGAGCGGCGCGATGCTCGCTCACGAGGTGTTGATCCTCGACGGCCTCGAGCCGGGCGAGCAGGTCGCGTCTTCGGGGTCGTTCAAGCTGCGCGAGGCGGTGCTCGTCGCGATCGCGAACGATCCGGCGGCCCAGAACGGAGCCGTGTGATGGCCACCAGAGAGCAGCCTCAGCAACCCGCTACCGAGGGCCATCCCATGCGCGCGTTCACCGACACCTTCATCCGCCACCCCGTGCTCGCGGTGGTCGTCAACCTGGTGATCGTGCTCGTCGGCTGGCGGGCGATCTCGTCGCTGCCGATCCAGCAGTACCCGCAGCTCGAGTCGTCGTCGGTCGTGATCACGACGCTCTACTACGGGGCCGGCGCCGAGACCGTGCGCGGCTTTCTGACCACGCCGATCGAGCGCACGGTGTCCGCGATCGGCGGCGTCGACTACGTCGAGTCGACCAGCCGCGCCGGCGTCTCGACGGTCACCGTGCACCTCCAGCTCAACCACGACTCGACCGCGGCGCTCGCCGAGGTCACTGCGCGGCTACAGCAGGTGCGCGCCGAGCTGCCGGCCGAGGCCGAGCCGCCGTCGGTCGAGGTGCAGCGCGCCGACCGGCCGTACGCGACGTTCTACCTCTCGTTCAACTCGGCCGAGCGGAGCGTGCCGGCGATCACCGACTACCTGGTGCGCAACGTGCAGCCGCAGCTCGCGACCATCGAGGGCGTCCAGCGCGTGACCAACCAGGAGGGCGGCCGCCAGCTCGCGATGCGGGTCTGGATCGACCCCGACCGGCTGGCCGCGCTCAACCTCGCGCCCGGCGACGTGCAGGCAGCGCTCCAGCGCAACAACTACCTCGCCGCGGTCGGCCAGACCAAGGGCGACCAGGTGCAGGTCAACCTGCTCGCCAACACCGACCTGCGCTCGGTCGACGAGTTCGCGGAGCTGATCGTCGCCGACCGCGGCGGCGCGGTGGTCCGCCTGCGCGACGTCGCGCGCGTCGAGCTGGGCGCCGAGGAGGCGGATCTGGTCGCGAAGTACAACGAGGCCGAGGGCGTCTACCTCGGCGTCTGGCCGCTGGTCGGGGCCAACGAGATCGAGGTCGCGCGCCTACTCCGCGTGGAGATGGAGCGCATCCGGCCGACCCTGCCGCCCGACCTCGAGATGCGGCTGGTGTGGGACGGCACGATGTTCATGCGCGACGCGCTCAAGGAGATCACCAAGACGCTGATCGAGACCATGCTGATCGTCGGCCTCGCGGTGTTCCTGTTCATGGGCTCGATCCGCACCGCGCTGGTGCCGCTGGTCGCGATGCCGATCTCGCTGGTCGGCGCGGCGATCGTGATGTTCGCGTTCGGCTTCAGCCTCAACCTCTTGACCATCCTCGCGATCGTGCTCTCGGTCGGCCTGGTGGTCGACGACGCGATCGTCGTGGTCGAAAACGTCGAGCGCCACGTGCGCCTCGGCAAGTCGCGCATCCAGGCGGCGCTGGTCGGCGCGCGCGAGCTGGTCGGGCCGGTGATCGCGATGACCATCACGCTGGTCGCGGTCTACACGCCGATCGGCTTCCAGGGCGGGCTCACCGGGTCGCTCTTCCTCGAGTTCGCGATCACGCTCGCCGCCGCCGTGCTGGTCTCGGGCGTCGTCGCGATCACGCTCTCGCCGGTGATGTCCTCGCGCTTCGTCCACCCGCACGGCGAGGAGGGGCGGCTGACCGCGCTGGTCAACCGCGGCTTCGAGGCGGTGCGGCGCGGCTACGCGCGCCTCCTCGACGGCGCGCTCGCGATGCGCTGGGCGATCGTCGCCGCGTCGCTCCTGATCGCGGCCGCGGCCTGGCCGCTCTACCAGTTCTCGCGCAAGGAGCTGGCGCCGGCCGAGGACCAGAGCCACATCAGCCTGTTCTTCCAGGCCTCGCCCGACGCCTCGCTGGCCGCGGTCAACGAGGAGTCCAAGCAGGTGGTGCGCGCGATCACCGCGTTCCCGGAGACCGAGTTCATGTGGTCGCTGACCTCGTCGTGGGGCGGCTTCGGCGGCCTGGTGGCGAAGAACTGGGAGGAGCGCGAGCGCTCGACCGAGGAGATGTACGGCGAGGTGTTCGGCGCGGTCTCCCAGATCCCCGGCCTGCGGGTCTTCCCGCGCCTCGACCCGCCGCTGCCGACTCCCGGCCAGTACGACGTCGAGCTGGTGCTCCAGAGCGACGCCCCGCCCGAGCAACTGATGCAGACGGTCGGCGCGGTCGTCGGCGCCGGCTGGCAGAGCGGCAAGTTCCTCTACGTCGACACCGACCTCAAGATCGACCTGCCCGAGGCGCGGGTGGTGATCGACCGCGAGCAGGTCGCCGACCTCGGGCTCGACCTCGCGGGCGTCGGCCGGGAGCTGGGGACGCTCCTCGGCGGCGGCTACGTCAACCGGTTCAACTTCTACGACCGCAGCTACAAGGTGATCCCGCAGATAGGCGAAGAAGACCGGGCGACGGTCGCGCCGCTGCTCGACCTCAAGATCAAGACCCCGGGCGGCCAGCTCGTGCCGGTGTCGACGTTCACCCACATCGAGTCGACCACCGCGCCGCGGGTGCTCAACCGCTTCGCCCAGCGCAACGCCGTGCGCGTCTTCGGCGGCGTCAACCCGGGCGTGACCAAGGAGGAAGGGCTCGCCGTGCTCGAGGCGGCGGCCGCGGCGGCGCCCGGCCCGCGGGTGGCGATCGACCACGCCGGCGAGTCGCGGCAGATCCGCCGCGAGGGGTCGGCGCTGACCGTAACGCTCGGCTTCGCGCTGGTGCTCATCTACCTCGTGCTCGCGGCGCAGTTCAAGAGCTTCCGCGACCCGCTGATCGTGCTCGTCGGCTCGGTGCCGCTCGCGATCTCGGGCGCGCTGGTGTTCAGCTTCCTCGACCTGACGACGATCAACATCTACTCGCAGGTCGGGCTGATCACCCTGGTCGGGCTGATCGCGAAGAACGGCATCCTGATCGTGCAGTTCGCGAACACCCTCCAGGCGCGCGGCCTCGACAAGCTGGCGGCGCTGCGCGAGGCGTCGCTGACCCGGCTGCGGCCGGTCTTGATGACCTCGGCGGCGACCGTCTTCGGGCACCTGCCGCTGGTGCTGGTCTCCGGGCCGGGGGCCGCGGCGCGCAACTCGATCGGCACGGTGCTGGTGACCGGCATGGTCATCGGCACCGTCTTCACGCTGTTCGTCGTTCCGGTCTTCTACTCGCTCATCGCCGCCCGGCACCGGAAGAGCGCGGTCGACCTCGAGACCGCTGCTGCGGGCCGGGCGGCGTCCACTCCCTTCCCGGTTCCGGCTTGAATGGGCATGACACGACCATGAGAAACCTGAGCAACCTGACGCTCCTGATCCTGACCGGCGGCCTGCTCGCCGCCTGCACCGTCGGCCCGCACTACCAGCGACCGCCGATCGTCGCCCCCGACCAGATCCGGGGCGCGGCCCCGGCGGTGGAGACCTCCGCGCCGGCCGCCGGAGCCGCCGCGGACGCCGCCTCGCTCGCCGACCGGGCGTGGTGGGAGATCGTCGAGGACGACGCGCTCGAGGCGCTGATCGCCGAGGCGCTGCGCGCCAACCACGACGTGCGGCTCGCCGCCTGGCGGGTCGAGGAGGCGCGCGCCGACGCCGGCATCGCCCGCTCGGAGTCCTTCCCGCAGGCCCAGGCCGGCGGCGGCTGGTCGCGCGGGCGGCAGTCCGAGTTCCTGTTCGGCGCCACCGAGACGACCGAGCTCTACGACGTCGACCTCGGCCTGTCCTGGGAGATCGACCTCTGGGGGCGCATCCGGCGCCTGAACGAGGCGGCCCTGGCGCAGTACCTGGCGACCGAGGAGGCGCGGCGCGGGGTCATGCTCTCGCTGGTCTCCGAGGTCGCGACCGCCTATTTCCGCCTGCGCGCGCTCGACTTCCAGCTCGAGATCGCCGAGCGGACCGCCGAGGCCTTCGCCGGCACCCACGCGCTGTTCGCCCGGCGCCTGGAGGCCGGGCTCGCGTCGTCGCTCGAGACCGCGAGCGCGGAGGCCTCGGTCGCCACCACCAGCGCGAGCATCCCCGAGCTGGAGCGGCGGATCGCGGCGCAGGAGAACCTCCTCGCCTTCCTGCTCGGGCGCAACCCGGGCGCGATCGCCCGGGGCGCGGCGCTCAACGACCAGCTCCTGCCGCCCGCGATCCCGGCCGGGTTGCCCTCGGAGCTGCTCGAGCGCCGGCCCGACCTGCGCCGGGCCGAGCAGGAGCTGATCGCCGCGAACGCCGCGGTCGGCGTCGCGGTCGCCGACTACTTCCCGCGCGTGAGCCTGACCGGCGCGTTCGGCGGCGTGGCGCCCGAGGTCTCCGAGCTGTTCGGCCGCGGCGAGAGCTGGTCGGCCGGCGGCGGTCTCCTCACCCCGGTCTTCCAGGGCCGGCGCCTCCAGGACCGTCACCGCGCCGCGGTCGCCCGCTGGGAGCAGGCGAAAGTGCGCTACGAGCAGAGCGTGACCGGCGCGTTCGCCGAGGTTTCGACCGCGCTCGTCGCCTACGAGAAGCTCGCCGGCGTCGAGCGCGAGCAGGCGCGGGCGGTCGCCTCCTACCGCGAGGCGGTCGGCGTCGCCAACTCGCGCTACCTGTCGGGCCTCGCCGACTACCTCGAGGTGCTCCAGGCCCAGCAGCAGCTCTTCCCGGCCGAGAACGCGCTGGCGCTGACCCGCTTCGAGCGCCTCGCCACCCTGGTCGAGCTGTACCGGGCGCTGGGCGGCGGCTGGCGGCTCGCCGACGCGGAGTGGGCCGCCCGCAGCGTCGCGCAGGGAGGGCCGTCGAGCGAGCGGCAGGAGGAGTACGGGCTCCGGTGACGCCGCCGAACCCCGGACCGGCGATCCCGCGCTACCCGGGGATCGAAGTGCGAGCGGCCAGCGGCCATCCGCTGGTGCTGATCGGGGCGACCCGGCAGGCGCTGCGCCGCGCCGGCGTCGCCCGCGCCGAGCTCGACGCCTTCTCGGCCGAGGCCTTCGCGAGCGGCGACGTGCCCGCGGTCTGCCGCCGGTGGGTGCGCCTGACCGTCACCCCCGAGGCGTCACCGGTCGCGCGCCTCGCCGCCTGGAGAGCGAGCCGCCGCCCTCGACCCGGCCCGGTGAGCGGCAGCGGCGCGATCCCGCGCTGATCCGATGCGTCCTTCGACACGATCGGGGGGCTTCCCTGCTTCAGCCTGCCGACCGCCACCCTCCGCGGTCTCCGCCGAGTCCTTGCCACTCAGCTCACCGCCCTCTTCACCAGCGCGCTGATCCTCGCCTCCTCGGCGGCGGTCAGCGCTTTCAGCGCGAAGGAGGTCGGCCACATGGCGCCGTCGTCGAGGTTGGCCTCGTCGCTGAAGCCGAACGTCGCGTATCTCGACTTGAACTTGTGGGCGTCTTGGAAGTAGCAGACGACCTTGCCGTCCTTGGCGTACGCGGGCATCCCGTACCAGGTCTTCGGCGCGAGGGCCGGCGCGCCGGCTCTGATGATCGCATGGAGCCGCTTGGCCATGGCGCGATCCGGCTCACGCATCGCGGCGATCTTCGCGAGCACGGCGCCTTCCCCGGCCGCCTTGTCCTTGCTCGCGCGCGCTTCCGCCTTCAGCTCCTGGGCGCGCTCCTTCATCGCGGCTCGTTCCTCGTCCGTGAATCCCTTGGACTGCTTGCTGGCCGCGGTGGCGCGCTGGGCGGGCTTCCGCGGGTCCTTCTTTGCAGGTTTCCTCTCAGCCATTGCGAAGCACCTCCTGTGTCGGATGTCCCGACACCGTGACCTACGGTGCGGTCGCCGGACGGTTCACGCCAGGCTGGTCGGCGGGCCGACCGTGAGACAGCGCAGGCCATGGTATCCGAGCGTCCTTGCGGACTCGAGCCGAGGGTGCCGCGGCGGGTCCGGGCCGGCGGGAGGGAGAGCGGAGGTCACGGGGTGAGGCCGAGCGGCTAGAATCGCCGCCCGGCGTGCGAGGCCGCGAGGCGCGGCGGTCGCGGCCCACCTTCCGATGATCGTCCACCTCCTCGACGGCACCTACGAGTTGTTCCGCCACTTCTACGGGCAGCGCCGGTTCAACCAGGGCAAGGACAAGCCCTACGGCGCGGTCGCCGGCGTGCTGCACACGGTGCTCGAGACGATCGAGGCCGGGGCGACCCACCTCGGGGTGGCGACCGACCACGTCATCGAGTCGTTCCGCAACGACCTCTGGCCGGGCTACAAGACCTCGGCCGGCGTCGAGCGCGCGCTGCTCGCGCAGTTCCACCCGCTGGAGGAGGCGCTCGCCGCGATGGGGGTCGTCGTCTGGCCGATGGTCGAGCTGGAGGCCGACGACGCGCTCGCCTCCGCCGCCCGCCTCGCGGCCGCCGACGAGCGCGTCGAACGGGTCTCGATCTGGACCCCCGACAAGGACCTCGCGCAGTGCGTGCGCGACGGCCGCGTGGTCCAGATCGACCGCCGGGGCCAGAAGATCCTCGACGCCGCCGCGGTGCGCGCGAAGTTCGGGGTCGACCCGGAGCGGATCCCGGACTATCTCGCCCTGGTCGGCGACGCCGCCGACGGCTACCCCGGCATCGCCGGCATCGGTGCCAAGACCGCGGCGCGGCTGATCGACCGCCACGGCCGCATCGAGGAGTTCCCGCCCGAGGTCCTGGGCGAGGAGGACCGCGCCCTGGCGCTCCGCTTCAAGGAGCTGGCGACGCTGAGGACCGACGCGCCGCTCTTCGAGGACGTCGACGAGCTGCGCTGGCGCGGCCCGACCGCCGGGTTCGCGGCGTGGGCGGAGCGCATCGGCGACGCCCGCCTCGCCGAGCGCGCGTCGCGCGCCGCGGCCGGCGCGCCACCGGCGGACGGATCTGCCGCGGCGTCGGGACCGCCGCGCATCCGGTAGGCTTGGCGACGGTCGCCGGGCCATCTGCGCCCCGAGCGGCGCCCGCCGCCGCGCGAGCCCGGCGAGCGTCGAGGACATCACGTGGAGGCTCCATGAAGGCACTCTGGCATGGCAAGCTGATCGCAGAGAGCGATCACACCGTCGAGGTCGGCGGCTACCGGTACTTCCCGCGCGAAACCGTGCGCATGGACCTGCTCCGCCCTGCGCCTAAGACGGCGAGCGACCTGGACTGCCCGCACGGCGTCCAGTTCTACGATCTCGCCGATGGCGCCGCCGAGAGCGAGCGCTCGGCGTGGTCGTACGAGGCGCCGGTCGGCTCGATGAAACAGATCGATTGCTGGATCGGGTTCTGGGAAGACGTCGAGGTCCGGTGACCTCGCCGCGAGTCTCGTCTCGACCTTCTAGGTCGAGGAGCCGTGTTACCTGGCCGACGGCCGCAGAAGCTGCCGAAAAGCTTCTCGATCTGAGGGGTCGTTCTCCGCTTGTGCCCGCCAGGCCTTCATGAGTCGAATCCAGGGCCTGGTCTTCTGGAGTGCCTCGAAACAGTTCTGTGGAAGGTGGCCCTTGAGGTCGTTGAGGGCATAGCAGATCAACTGCCGTCCGCCCCCATCGCGACCAGGCGCGACATGGTCTACGGCAGGCGAAAGGGGATGGCAGCCGCTGCCCCCGCGCCTAGGAGTCCGTTCCTCGAGGTCGAACACCATGCGGGCGCCGGACAGTTTGCAGCGACCCTTCTGGGCGATCAGCAGCTCGCGCTGACGTCGCTGTGAAAGCCCCTGGCGCCTCCGCTTGTTGGCCCAATGGAGCTGATCCGTCGGTAGCTCCGAACGGGAGGACTCCGTGCGAAGCATAGAGCGGTTCCTGACCATGAGCGGCGCTCGGCGCGTGGCACCGTGCGCCGAGCTCGCACGGCCGCCGTGTTCCCCTGGTCTGAGCACGAGCGACAGGTCCCAGCCGATCGCAGATGCGTACGCCTCGAGAGTCGAGAGCCGAATGTCCCCCGCACGTCGCTCGATGCGGCTGATGGCGGACTTCTTGGTCGCGAGACGTTCCGCCACCTGTTCCTGCGTAAGCCCGGACCGCTCCCTGGCCTGGCGCAGCAGGGCACCGAGCTTGAACGTCGCGTAGCCCGACTCCAGTCCCTCAGCGAACTCCGGGTCGCGCCGAGACCTCCTGATCACGTAGTCGGTGAGCTCACTCATGGCGGGCGTCTCCTGGTCAAGTACTCTTTGCGGCGTGCTTCGGCGAGGTCGAGCTCCCGGCGCGGGAGCTTCTCCGACTTCTTCCTGAAGCCGTTGGTGAGGACCAACGTCTCGGACGCGGCCAGGAAGCCGAGGATCCGGACGGTGTCGCCGCCGTGTCGCGCCCGGATCTCCCAGAGCCCCTGCGTGCCGCCGAGCTTCTTGAGGTATTGGGCGGGGACGGCATCCAGTTCCTCCACAAGGCGCAGTACCCAGATCACTTTCTGCGCGAACTTTCCGGGCAGCGAGTCCAGGAACTCCTCGACTGGACAGTGCCCTGTAGGCGCCCGAAAGAAGCGAACCTCGCGCACCATGGCCAGGTTAACACAGATGTGAACTCGGTACGCTGCGACTTGGGCCGTGGGCGGCGCCGGAGCGTCAGCGCTCGGCGCCGGGGACGTTCTGACGGGGCTGGCCTCGTCGCAGGCTCCACAGTCCGCGCGCCGAGAGGATCGCGGCGAGGAGCGCGGTCACGCCGAGCGCGATGAGCGTCCAGGCGAAGAAGAAGGCCTCGCCGGACCCTTTGATTCCGGCGGTAATTCCTGACTTCCCCATCATGTGGACCACGGGGAAGAGCGAGGCGAAGAGGGACAAGACGAGGACGATGACGTACCGCGGCCACCGCTCGGCGAGCACCAGCGTTGCGTACAGCCAGAGGACCAGGCCGAGCACCACGTTGATCATCGAGAGCCCTCCCTCGTCTATCCCGAGCGCTACGTCGTGCATCACGTGGACGCTCGCGAAGAGGCTCGCGAGCAGCGACGTGACGAGCCACAGGACGTTGTGTTTCATTCGGATCCTCCTCCCTCTTCGCTCGACATCCGCGCCAGTATCGCGGCACGCGCGCAGGCGGACAATCCGGATTGCGACGAAGGGCGGATCGGCGCGGACGAACGGCGGCTACATCTGACGGAACAGGTGCAGGTGGTTGCGGCTCACGGGCAGCACCTCGACGCGGCCCTTGAGGTGGATCTCCGCCGTTTCGTTGTCGTGCCGCCGCACGTGGCGGATGGCGCGCAGGTTCACCACCACCGATCGATGGACCTGCACGAACTGCTTCGGATCGAGCTGCTCGAGCAGGTCCTTGAGCGGCGTCCGGACCAGCGCCTCGGCGGCTTTCCCACCGTCGCGCCAGGCGACGAGCGTGTACTTCGCATCCGAGCGAAGGTAGTCGACGTCGTCGACGGCGACGAGGCGCACGGTCCTTCCCGCCTGGGCTCGAATCCAGCGCAGCGGCTCAGGCTTCCCGCCGCCCTCCAGCTTCGCGAGCTGGGCGCCGAGCTGCTGCAGGAGCTGCTCCGTGTGGACGGCCGGCCGCGAGGATCGCAGCCGCTCCTCGAGGCGGCTCACGGTTTCCGCCAGCCGCGCCGGCTCGACCGGCTTCAGGAGGTAGTCGAGGGCGCCCTGCGCGAAGGCCTCTACCGCGTAGTGGTCGTACGCGGTGACGAACACCAGGTGCGCTCGCCGCCCGATGTGGGTCGCGGCCTCCACGCCGGAGAGACCGGGCATGTGGACGTCGAGGAAACAGATGTCGGGACGCCGCTCGTCGAACAACCGCACCGCCTCCCGCCCGTTGCGCGCCTCGGCCACGATCTCGAGCTCGGGCCAGACGTCCGCGAGCTGGCGCCGCAGCGCGTCGCGCAGCAGCGGCTCGTCGTCGGCGATCAACGCGGTGGCTCGGGCGTTCATGTGTCCGCCGGCATGTCGACCTCGACGGCGACGCCGCGGGAGGCGCCGGCGGTCAGCCGGAGGTGCGCCGCGTCGCCGAAGACCAGCCGCAGTCGCTCGCGCAGGGTGGTCAGACCGGTGCCGAGACCGGTCACCCGTGGATTCAGCCCGGCGCCCGTGTCGGTGACGCGGACGAGGCAGCGGTCACCGAGTCGTTGGATGTCGACGTCGATCCGGCCTCCCTCTTCGCTGGGGTCGATCCCGTGGCGCACGGCGTTCTCGACCAGCGTCAACAGCGTGGTCGGAGGGCAGCGGACCTCGAGCGTCGACGGGTCGACGTGCATCGCGTACTGCAGGCGATCGGGCATGCGCATGTGCATCAGCTCGAGATAGGGCCGAACGAGCTGCAGCTCGCGCTCGATGGTCGCCGTGGGCTCGTGGAGCTGCGGCACCGCCGCGCGCAGGTACGCGACGACGCTCCGCAGCACGGTCGACGCATGCGGCGAGCCCGCATCGACGAGCGCCTGCACGTTCGCGAGTGTGTTGAAGAGGAAATGGGGAGCGACCTGCGCCTGCAGCAGATGCAAGCGCGCGTCGAGCGCTTGCCGCTCGAGCTCACTGCGCTCGAGCGTGAACGCGAGCTCCTGGTGACGGGCGAACGCTTCCTTCTGCCGGACGATCGCCACGAGCGCCGCCCACGGCGCGACGAGCATGGCGACGAACGTGAGCAGCAACGAGTCGTGCTGCTCCCAGGGCGGCGCACCACGAAGAGTGGACAGAACGTGGATCAGGAACGTCGTCGTCGGCATGAAGACGCCGACCGTGATGACCTGAAGCGCCCATCGCTCGAGCCACCGGGGCAGCCGCCGCGGCCACGTTTCGAAGAGTGCGAACGCAGCGGTCGCCGACACGCCGAGGATCGTCGCGCGGAGGAAGAGCGAAGGGAGAGAACCCTTCCATAGGATCGCGATCAGGAGGCCGGCGGCGGTGGAGACGGTCATCGCGACGGCAAGGCGCCGCGCCGTCTTCGCGATCATGCCGGCCGGCCTCGCGGCCGTCGCCTCTTCGGTCATCAGGGATGAGGATACCCGCGGGTGGGACTCGACTCGAAGAACTCACCCCACGGCCCGTTCCTTGAGCTTGTGGTAGATCTCCTTGAGCTGCCGGTTGAGGTCCTTGGGCTCGAGCGTGTCGAGCGGCATCTTGGGGTCGTTGACCGCCTGGAAGCGCGCGATCGGGCTCTCCTCGTAGGTGCTCTCGCTGACCGCGATCCAGAGCACCGACACCCCCTCGGTCTGCGCCTGCTCGAGGATCGGCGTCAGCTCTTCGCTGGGGATGAACTCGGAGGCGAAGAAGTTCTGGCTGACCAGGAGCACCGCCAGTCGGGCGGAGGCCATCGCGTCCTTGATCGCCTGGCGCCAGTCCTCGCCGGGCTCGATCTCGCTGTCGTCCCAGAAGTCGAGCAGCCCGCCCTGCTCGAGCGGCTTGAGCCACTTCTTGAGCTTCTCGAGCCACTCCCGGTCGAGGTGGCTGTAGCTGATGAAGACCTTCTTGCGCACGGTCACCGAGGTGGCGGCGAAGTGCATGAAGTAGATCTCGCGCGCCTCGCGGTCGAGCTCGTAGGTGATCTCGAGCGGCGGGTCGGGGTGGATGTAGACCTGGACCCGGCCGTCGCGGGAGATCGGGCGGGTGCGGCGGGGGTACTTGTCCGGGTCGGCGCAGATCTCGTCGAGGACGTCGAGCAGCACGAGCTGCAGATCGACCGGCAACTGCTTGCGCGACGCGATGGCGTCCTTGGACAGCTTGGAGCCATAGGCCGCGAACTCGACCGCCGCGGGCTCAGGCATCGCCGCTCCCTTCCGGGCTCTCGCTCGGCCCGACCTCCCCGGCGGCGGTCTCGACGGCGAGCAGCCTCACCTGCGCGAGCTCGTCGGCGACCTCGTAGACGATCTCGACCGCGGTCCCCGGCACCGCCAGGCGCAGCGAGCCGGCCGCCGGATCCTCCGCCACGCCCTCCGGCCGAGGCTCGAACGACAGCTCCTCGAGCCGCGACTCGACGAGCAGCCGCGTCCGCCGGTCGAGCGCCTCGATCTGGGCCCGGGCGTCGACGGTCTTGAAGATCGTGCGCCCCGACTCGCTCCCCTCGCGGGCGCTCGCGATCGCCGCCACCCGCCGCTGGCGGATCAGGCTCCGCTCGACCGCGACCAGCCGCTCGGCCTCGGCGGACGGCAGCTCGACGAAGCCGACGCCGTCGGTCTTCGCCTCCTGGCGGTAGCGCGCGAGCGAGGCCCGCAGGCGGTCGACGTCCTCGAGCAGGTGCATGCGCTCCCGCAGGCGGGAGAGATAGCGGTTCGAGACCAGCACCAGCGCGGGCAAGAGGACGACCACGAGCAGCGCGGCGACGACCAGCGCGAGGTCGGGGACGACGAACGCGACGATCACGCCGGCGACGACCAGCGCGGCGAGCAGCCCGAGGCCGATCCGCAGGGCGAGGAACGGGAGCTTCTTCTTCGACAGGATGAAGAACGCCGGGCCGCCGAAGACGACGAGCGCGATCGGCAGCTTCCAGCGCCGGTCCTCGCCGCCGAGGATCGCGAGCGCGCTCGCGGCGGCGACCAGGACCAGCGACGCGCCGGCGAGGATCTTCAGGCCGAGCTGCTGGGAAGGGGTCCGCGCGGGCGCGACCGTGACGTCGCCGGCTCCGGGGACCAGCTTCCCGAGCTGGCGATCGAGGCGCGCCTGGCGCACGATCGTCCGCACCAGCCAGAGGTTCATCGGCACCAGGACGACCATCCCGATCGTGGCGAGGATGAGGACGAGCGCCGCCGCGTAGCAGGACGGCTCCGCGAGCTTGGCGAGGCGCGAGTTCTCGGACGTCGCGACGTCCGAGAGCAGCCAGATGAGGAGCAACGCCAGCGGGATGGTGTAGGCGGCGATCTGCAGCAGCGTGAACGAGGTGCGTTGGAAGGGGGTGAGCTTCACCCGGTCGTGCTCGCGCTTGAAGTTCTCGAGCACGTGCTCGAGGTGCAGCGCGTCCAGGCGGTAGGTGGGGCTCGGGGACTCCATGGTCGGGCGAGGGCGTCGCGTGCTCGGGAGAACGGCCGGGGCCGCTGTGACGGGAGCGCGAGCCGATTCCTCAATCGTTTGAACGATGCTAGCACCTTCGGCGGCGCCGGCGGCGCGGCCGTTACGAGCCGGTGACCGGCCCGGGCAGGGGAGGGGGGGCAGCCCCCCTCGAAGAACTCAGCTCACCGTGAAGACGAACACCCCGCGGTCGAGGTAGGTCCCGACGTCGTGCCAGTTGAACCGCATCAGGCAACTGTTGCCGAGGTAGTTGGTCCTCTCGACCGTGGCCGGCACCGTGATCGAGAACGTGAGCGTCGCCGACGCGCCCGGGGCGAGCGTCAAGCCGGCGAACTTCGGCTCGGTCAGGCGCGGGAAGCGGGCGTCGACGTTCGACAGGAACGTGCCGACGACCGGGTCGACGTTGCCCGAGCCGACCCAGACGTGCGCGAACAGCCAGATCGCCTGCGTCGGATCGGGGTTGTAGATCCCCAGGCTGTAGTTGAACGCGCCCCCCGGCGTCGTGCCGCCCCAGCCTTGCGAGACGATGATCGGGGAGTTGACGCGCTTGAGCTTCCTTTCGATCTCCTCCGGCGTGACCGCCGTGAAGTGCTCGCTCTTGCCCGCGCGCCGGTGCTTCTCGACCGCCTTCTGGATGGCCTGGACGTGGGTCTGGATCTGAGCCGCCGTGAAGCGGCCCGGCTGGGTCCGGCGTGGCTTGGTGGTGGCTCGCTTGGCTCGTGCTGGCATTCTTTCCTCCATGATCCTAAATTACGTACAGTCTAGAGGTCATGCTTGCGGGAAGTCAAGGCGCCGCCTGCGGCCGCCGGAGGGCGGAACGGAGCGCGGGCGGGGCCGGGAACGAGCCGGCAGCCCGGGGCCTGGCCGCTACGAGCCGGCCGCGGGCTCGAGGTGGACCTCGCCGGGGCGCGCCGGGCGGCCGGCGAGGGTCGCCAGCTCGAGCAGGTGGAGGCCGGCGTCGATCTCGAGCGGCGGCTCGAGCCAGGCGCCGGTGCGGGCGGCGAAGGCGC
>CAZNIX010000002.1:40976-47495 GCA_964573125.1 uncultured Thermoanaerobaculia bacterium | reverse complement strand
GCCGCCGAAGCCCGCGAGGCCGGGCCCGAGGCGGCGGCGACGCCTCTCCCCGCGGCCACCGGCGCGGCCACTCGCGTCCGAACCGCCCCTCGCCAGCGCAGCGGAGCCGGCCGCCGGCAAGTCCTCCGACGCGGGCCAGCTAACGCAACCGCCCACGCCCGAGCCGCGCACGCCGCGGACGAACATCCAGGGCTACATCGACGCCGGCGTGCTCGATCGCGCGCGCGACGCCGCGTTCTGGACGCCCGGCGTCAGCCTCTCGGCGCTCATCGAGCAGGGCCTGCGCGCCGAGATCGCGCGCCTCGAGGCCGAGCGCGGCGAGCCCTTCCCGCGGCGCCAGGGGCCGCTGAAGCCGGGGCCCACCGTTCGCTGAAGCCGGGGAAGTCCCACAGGGCGGGCGGTCCTCCCCCTGCCCGTTCCGAGGCAGCCGGCGAGTCCGCGGAGGACTCGCACCCCTACCCGGAATCCGCGAAGTTCGCGCGGAGGGCACCCGGGCCATGGGAGAGGTGCTATCCTTTGCGTTGCATCGGGGGAGGTCGGAGAGAGCGAGCAATGTTTTCGGTCCCCGAAAACCCTGGCGGCTCGCCTTCGCGTCCCCTCCGGGGCGCTCAAGTAGGGGAGGGAATCGGAGCCTGCGTTGCCCAAGCCTCCCCGGCGCCCGCCGCCCGGCGGTCGCCCGCCGCTCGCCGCTGATCGCCGCCGCCGCCACCGCGTCAAGGTCAGCCTCACCGAGGGCGAGCTCGCGGTCCTGCGCGAGCGCGCCGAGCTGACCTCCCTGCCCCTCGCGTGCTACGTCCGGGAGGCCGCCCTCGGGCGGCGGCTGTCGAGCCGGGTCGACCACAAGGCGATCGTGCAGCTCTCGCGCGCCGGCAACCTGCTCAACCAGGCGGTCCGCTACGCGCACATGACGCAGCGTCCGGCCGACGTCGAGGGAGCGATCGTCTCGTCCGCGCGCGCGATCGAGACGGCGATGCGGTCGCTCCTGTCATGATCGCGCGCGTCTTCCGCGGCACCGGGTTCGCGGGGCTCCAGGCCTACCTGCTCCGTGGCCACAGCGGCCGGGAGCACGAGCGCGTGCTCTGGAGCGCCACGCGTAACCTCGGCGTCGACGACCCGGAACTCGCGGCGCCGACGATGCGCCCCACCGCCGCGCAGAGCACGCGGACCGAGAAGCCGGTCTGGCACCTCACCCTCTCGGCCGAGCCGGGAGCCCCGCTCGACCGGGAGCGCTGGGAGCGGATTGCCGACCGGATTCTCCGGAACCTCGACCTCGAGGAGCACCAGGTCCTGATCGTCGCCCACGGCGACACCCGCCACCCGCACATCCACCTCATGGTCAACCGGGTCCACCCGGAGTCGGGAAGGGCGTGGAGCACCAGCCACGACTACAGGCGGATCGAGAGGCTGCTCCGCCAGCTCGAGCGCGACTTCGGCCTGCGACAGGTGCCGGGGCACCACTCCCGCGGCGAGGGCGCCGCGATCCCCGATCGCTCGGCCTCGCACACGCCGGGCGAGACCCGCCTCTCGCGGCGGACGGGCGACGGGATCTGGGCGGATCGCGCCCGCGAGGCGCTCCGGGCGGAGTTCCGGGAGGCGACCTCATGGGCCGACCTTGGGGACCGGCTCCAGCAGCGCGGCTACAGGCTGGAGTCCCGTGGCCGCGGCATCGTGGTGACGGACGGCGAGCGCTCGATCAAGGCCTCGCGCATCGCGCGCTCGGCGTCGGCCCACCAGCTCGCCGCACGGTTCGGCCAGAGCTATCCCGAGTGGAGCCGCGCTCTCCACGACACGCTGACCGCGGCCACCGAGGTCAAGACCGCCGGCGAGCTGCTCTCCGCAGCCGAGCGTTTCGCCGCGGCGGCGGACCGCCTGCTCCGGGCCGCGAACGAGGCCGGTCAGGAACTGCGCGTGAACCGTCTCCGCAGCTCCGACGCTGTGCAACGGCTCGGTCGCGACCTGGCCGCCACGTACCGCGACCCGAGAGCCGCGCTGCGCGCCGTCGTGCGCTACCATCGCGAGCAGGCCCGGGTCGGCGTGAACACCGCGGGCGCGAGGCCGCGCTCCTTGTCCCGCGTCCGCCTGCAGCACGAGCGTGGCTGGCGGGCGGTCGCCAAGGTCCTCGAGGAGAGCCCGCAGACCTTTGGGAAGCTCCGAGCTGGGGCGCTCAGTCCCGGCCGGCGCGAGGTCCGCACCGCCGCGCACCGCGCCGCGCACTCGGCGCGAGCGCTCGCCCACCTGCGGCCCGGCCGCGCGAAGCTCGCCGCACGCCTCTGGAAGGCGAACAACGCGCTGCTCGACTTCGGCGGCCGCTCTGCAGCCCGCCAGACCGCCCGGGTCGCCCAGGCGCGACTGCGGTCCGCGCAGCGCAACCTCGTCGCCGCCGTCCGGCGCGGGAGCAAGGACCTCGCCGCCGCGCTTCCTGCCGAGGCGCGTCGGGCCGTCACGGCGGCGGTGCGACTGACGCAACACCCGAAGCGGACCCTCACCGCCGCCGCTGCCGGCCGGCTCCTTCCCCACGGCGCCGCCGCGGCGGCGCTCGCCTTCGGCGCCAGCGCGCTGCGCTTCGCCGTCGCGCCGAGCCCGGCGACCGCGGCCAAGGCGAGCGGCGACGCCGCCCGGGCGCTCGGTCAGCTCGGCCGCGACAGCGAGCCGGAGCGTGGCCGCTGAGAGAGCGCCGGCGGAGCGCCGGGGCGGTATTGCCTCACGACCAAACAAGACCTGTGCCTCTCCGTCGAGCGCGGACCAACGCGCATCATCCTCGAGAGGAGCTTGTCCGTCGTCCGGGGCCTCCGGCAGCTTGGCTCTGGAGGCTCGGACGGCCCCCAGGATCCGTAACGCCGCACCAACTCACGGCGCCGGATCCGCTGGTCGCCCCCGTTGCGCCCGAAAGCACCTGAGGCAGGGCCGAGCGACCGCCTTCGACCTCTTGAAAGGAAACGTAGATGCGTCGACCGCTTGCGCGCTGCGTCCTGCTTCTACCTCTCCTGGGTCTCACTGGCTGCGCCACGACGGTAACCCACACCGTCCGCCCCGCCCCCGTCACCGCCTTCGCGGTTCGGGAGGCCGGCTTCACCCCGGAGCAGCTCGAGCAGATCGAGGACAACTGCCCCCTCGGAATGCCGGCGAAGGACCCGGAGTTCGCGTTCCCACCGACGGCGTTCGTTGTGCGCGAGGGCTACGTCCTCGAGCACAGCTCGGTCGACAAGGTGGCTCTCTGGGTCTGCGAGCACCTCACGCCGACCGAGGTCGCCGACGACCCGAACGTCAAGCGGCGGAACCGGTTCGCGCCAGATCCCCAGCTTCAGTCTGGCGAGCGGTCCGAGCTCGACGACTACCGCGGCTCCGGATTCGACCGTGGCCATCAGGCACCCGCGGGCAACCAGAACTCCTCCCAGCGGCTCAAGGACGAGACATTCTCTCTGTCCAACATGGCACCCCAGGTCGGCAGCGGCTTCAACCAAAACGTCTGGGCCGACCTCGAGCACCTCACCCGCGACTGGGTGCGCGACGGGGTGGTCGCCGACGAGTACATCCTCACTGGCGGCTTCTTCTACGATCCCGCCGAGGAGGATCCCCAGACCGCCGACGGGCTGATCGAGTACTCGACCGTCGGGCCCGGCGCGGTCGCGGTGCCCACCCACTTCTACAAGATCGTTGCCGCCAACGACGGCGACACGTGGAAGGCGGTCGGCTTCGTGCTCGAGAACCGCTCCCAGTCCACGCCGTCAGACTTCTCCATCTTCATCAAGCCGATCGACTGGATCGAGGAGCGGACGGGGCTCGACTTTCTGCCGGACCTCGACCCGATCTCCGAGCAGACCGTCGAGAGCCAGGCCGGGACGCTCTGGCAGTGACCATCGCCCGCAACCACGTCCAGACCTTCCGCCCGCTGCGCGGCGGCATCGCCGTCTCCAACCCCAACGTCAACCGGCTGGGGACGCTCGGCTGCATCGCCTCCAGCGACGGCGCGGACCGCTGGATCCTCAGCGCCCACCACGTCCTCGGCCGCCTCGACGGCGCACCGGTCGGCGACGACGAGCCGATCTTCCAGCCCGCCGGTCCGGGCGAGGTCGTCGCCCGTACCCGCGCCGTGCGTTCCGACCCTCAACTCGACGTCGCCGCGGCCTTGGTTCCCGGCTCGGTGGCCGTCGTGCCCGAGGTCCTCGGCATCGGTCCGCTCCTCGGCAGCACGGCCCCGACGGTCGGCATGAGGCTCCTCAAGTCCGGCTGCGCCACCGGCGTGACCGAGGGCGAAGTCGTCGCGGTTGGCCAGGACCGGATCGAGATCCAGCTCCCCGCGGGCTATCCCTCGAAGTACGAGCTCAGCGACATGAGCGACTCCGGCGCCGTCTGGGTCGAGGTCGAGAGCCGGCGCGCCGTGGCCTTGCACGTTGCCGGCAACGACACCGGGACCGAGAAGGCATTCGCGGTCCCGATGCCCAGGGTTCTCGAGATCCTGGACCTTCAGATCGCGGTTCCGTAGACCGAGGGCGCACGATCGTCGGCCGCCGACGCCACCGTTCACCCGTCCAGATGAGAGGAAACACCGAAGCCCATGCCGAGACCCTGGATCGCCGCCCTCGCCATCATCCCCGCCCTGGTCGGAATGGGCGCTCCTCTCGACGCCCAGGTCACCGTGACCCCGGTCGCCGTGCACGGCTCCCTCGCCAACGGCACCCAGATCAGCGCCGTAGCCCGGATCGGGAACCTTCTGATCCTTGGAGCCGACGAAGGCAACGCGATCCAGCTTCTGCGCGCCGAGCCCGATGGCTACACCTGGTCTCGCTCGATCGACCTGCTCGACGACCCGGACACCGAGATGGACATCGAGGGCCTCGTCGCCCTCGACAACGGCGACGGCACGATCACCGTCGTCGCCACCGGCTCGCACGGTACCGCCAGGAAGAAGCCCGAGGACGACAAGACTCAGAACAAGAACCTCGAGCGCCTCCAGGAGATCAAGCCTGAGCCTGATCGCTCCCGCTTCGTCCGGCTCCGTCTCGACGCCCGGACCGGCCAGCCACTCGGCGACGTCGAGCTGGGGAGCCTCCTGCCGTTCCTCGAGGCGAGCCCGCTCTTCGAGGCCGTCTTCCCGGCCGGCTCCTCCCCGCGTCCGCCGAGCAAGGAGGGAGGGCTCGACATCGAGGGCCTGGCGGTCGCGACCGACAGCAGCGTCGTTTTCGGCCTGCGCGGCCCGGTTCTGCTCGGTGAGTACACGCCGGTCATCTTCGCTCCCTTCGATCAGCCAGAACAGGCACAGGTTCGGTTCGTGCGCCTCGGCGGTCTCGGCATCCGGGGAATGACCTCGACCGCGGGCTGGTACCTCCTCCTCGCCGGTCCCGTGGGCGACGGCAACGACTACAGGCTCTTCTGGTGGAACGGGGTGGACATGGTCCCCGGCACGGACGCCGCGCCAGCGAGGCTCGTGGACCTCGCGTCGGTCCCGCGGCCCGCGGCCGACGCCAAGGCCGAAGGCGTGACGCTCCTCGCCGAGGACGAGGGCGGATACACGGTTCTCGTGGTCTACGACAGCGCCGCCAACGGCGGGCTCACGCGCCTGACGATCCCGAAGCCCGAGTCGTTGGAGTAGATCCTCCACCTCCCCCGTCCTCCGTCCAACTCGGCAGGCTTCTGTCTCCAAGCCGACGCCGGCCCTCGCCGCTGATCTCCCTGCGCGCGCCGTCGATCAGCTCCTCTCCGCCTGCTCGTGCTGGAGCACGCCGTGCTCCGTGTGAGAGGCGGATGTCCCCGCGTCCTTATGTTGGCCGCGCACGCGGGACGCACCGGCGCCTCACGTGGTACTGTCTTGTGCGTTCAAGACAAGACGCACCGTGCGCGCCAATGGAGGCCGAACGATGGACCACCGAAGCCGCCCCTCCGCACCGCCGACGAACACCCGCCGCGGCCCCGTGCTCCTCGTCACCGGCAGCCTCGCGCTCGCCGTGGCGTCTCTGCTCGCCGCGGCCGGAGGGCGGATCTGCCTCAGTCCGAGCGCTCCCGCCGGGCTCTACATCCCGACCGCCGAGCCGCTCGCGGCGGGGGTTTGGGTCCAGTTGTGCCTGCCCAAGCCGATCGTCTCCTTCGGCCGCGCGCGCGGCTACCACCCGGCGGGCTGGCCGCCGGCGAGGTGCCCGGATGGCAGCGCAGCGGTGCTCAAGCGCATCGCCGCGCTTCCGGGCGATCTCGTCGAGGTTCGCGAGGAGGGGATCGCCGTCAACGGGCGGCTGCTCCCCGGCACGCGCCCGCAACCCATCGACTCGGAGCGCCGCCCGCTTCCCCGGCTCGCCGGGCTCCGCCGGCGCGTGGCGCACGGCCAGTGTTGGGTCTACAGCGACACGGTTCCCAACTCGTGGGACTCCCGCTACTACGGCCCGCTGCCGATCGCCTCGATCGTGACTCCGATGCGACCCCTGGTGACCCTCTGATGGCCGTCTCGCGGCGACCGGCGCCCGAGGAGCTGTTCCTGCCGATCGGCGGGGAGGCGGCCCTGGCCGCCGCGCTCCTCGGCGCGGTCGCCGC
>CAZNIX010000002.1:0-40966 GCA_964573125.1 uncultured Thermoanaerobaculia bacterium | reverse complement strand
GGGGCCCGGGGGCCCGGGCGGGGGGCGCCGCCGGCGCGGTCGTCCTGACGCAGCGGCTCGCCACCCGCCTGGCCTACGCCGCCGCGCTCGGGCCGCCGCTCCTCCCCGCGGCCCCGCGGCCGCTCCTGCCGCTCGCCGCCGCGGCGCTGGCGGCGCTCCTGCTCGCCGCAGCCCTCCGCCACCGCCGCGGGCGCCTCCTCGCCGTGGCGAGCGCGCCCGCGCTGCTCCTCCTCGTCTTCCACCTGGGCGCCCCGCTCTACTCGCCGGCGCGCGGCCTGGGCTGGGCCCTTCGCCTGCTCGGCACGCCCCACCGCCCCTTGGTGTTCGCCGCCCTGGCCGAAGCCTTCCTCGCCGTCGCCGCTCTCGCGACGCTCGCGCTCGTCGCCTACGGCGCGCGGCTCAACCCCGCCCATCTCGCCCACGGATCGGCCCAGCTCGCCCGGGAGGGCGACCTGCGCGCCGCCGGCCTCCTCGCCGCCGAGCCCGGCCGCGGATTCGTCCTCGGCGCCTGGCGCGGGGGGCGCGCGCCGCAGGTCGTGGTCGACGCCTCCGACCACCACGCGCTGATCGTGATCCCGCCGGGCGGCGGCAAGACCTCGGGGCCGATCCTCACGACGCTCCTCACCGACGTCAGCGCCTCGGCCTTCGTGGTCGACCCCAAGGGCGAGCTGTGGGCGCGCAGCGCCGGCTGGCGCTTCGAGCAGGGGCAGCGGTGCCTGCGCTTCGCGCCGAACAGCGACCGCACCCTGCGTTGGAACTGCATGGCCGAGATCCCCCGCTCCGCGGCCGAGGTCAAGCTCATCTCGACGGTGGCCGGCAACCTCCTCACGCATCCCGCGAGCGAGACCGAGACGCACTGGATCAACGCTGCCCGCAACCTCTTCCGGGCATTGGCGCTCCACGCCCTCTACACCGATCCCGCGCCCTCGATCGCCGCCGTCCGGCAGATCCTGAACGACCCCGCCCTCGAAGGCGGCCTGCCGGCGCTCTTTCAGATGATGATCTCGGCCGAGCACGATCCCGAACGCGCCCGCGAGTGGATCGACCCGGGCACCGGCACCCCGACCGCCACTCATCCCGAGGTCGCACGGCTCGCCCGCGGCTTCCTCGAGACGCCACCCCGGGAGCTGGGGAGCATCGTCTCCACCCTCAACCAGTACCTCGCCCTGTGGGGCGACGAGCGCGTCGCCCACGCGACCTCCGCGAGCGACTTCTCGCTCCCCGACTTCGCCCGCCGCTCCGAGCGCACCACCCTCTACATCACCCTGCCGTTCCAGGACCTCCACCGCCTCGGGCCGCTGGTCCGCATCATGCTCAGCCTCCTGATGCTCCATCTGACCGACGACGACGGCTACGCGGACCACGCCTCGACCGAGCGGCCGCCGCTCTACCTGCTCCTCGACGAGTTCGCGGCGCTCGGTCGGGTGCCGATCCTCGAGGAGATGCTGGCGTTCCTCCGCGGCTACGGCGTGCGCGCGGCGATCGTCCTCCAGGACCTCAACCAGCTCCGCGCCGCCTACTCGGTGCGCGAGTCGATCACCGGCACGTGCCAGGTCCACCTGCTCGCCGCGACGCAGAACCCCGAGACCCGCGAGCACGCCTCGCGGCTCGCCGGCGAGGCGACCGTCCGCTACCGCCGCCGCTCCAGCTCCTCGGGCCAGGGGCTCTTCTCCCGCTCCACGTCGGTCGGTCACACCGAGGTCCGGCGGCCGCTGCTCACGGTCGGGGAGGTGGGCGCGCTCCCCGGCGATCGCCTGCTCCTCCTCAAGGCGGGAGTTCCGCCCGCCGTCATCTGGCGCCGCCCCTACTACGCCGACCCCGTGCTCCGCGCACGCGCGGCCGTGCCCCCACCGGCCGTCGGAGTCGCGCGATGAGGTGGGGCGAGTCCCGCGAGGACCCGCGCGCGGCGACGCTCCGAACCGAGCTCGAGGTGTCGGGTCTTTCGCCGCTCCTCGACGAGCCCGAGGTCACCGACGTCATGGTGAACCAGCGCGGTCACGTCTTCGCCGCCGCGGTCGGTCGCGGCTCCTACGACACCGGGCTCGAGCTCGCCCCCGACCGCACTGAGTCCCTCCTCGCCACGATCGCGGGGCTCCAGGGGCTCGTCGTCACCCGCGAGCAGCCGGTTCTCGAAGCCACGCTCCCTTTCGGCGGCGTCCGCGTCGAGGGCATCCTCCCGCCGGTCTCGCTCGCGCCGATCATGGCGCTCCGCAAGCCCGCCACGCGCCACTACAGCCTCGAGGATCTCGAGCGGCTCGGGACCTTCAAGCCGCCGGCGCGCGGGCGCCCGACCGCCGACGGCCCCAGCGCTGGCGCCGACGCGCTCCCGGCCGACCCTCTCGAGCTGCTCCGCCACTTCGTCCGCCACCGCTGGACCTGCCTCATCGCCGGCGGCGTCGGCTCGGGCAAGACGACGCTCCTCTCCGCGCTTCTCGGCGAGATCCTCGCCGGCGACCCCGCCGAGCGCATCCTCGTCTGCGAGGACGGCGCGCGCGAGGTCCGCTCTGACGGTCTCAACACGATCAACCTCCTGACCTCCGAGCAGGCGTCGGTGGACATGACGCGCCTGCTCCGCGCCGCGCTCCGCCTCAACCCCGACCGCCTGATCGTCGGCGAGGCCCGGGGAGCGGAGGCCTTCGTCTTCCTCAAGGCGTGCAACACCGGCCATCCCGGCGGCCTCATGACGATCCACGCCAACAGCGCGCTCGACGCCGTCGACCGCCTCGACGACCTCGCGCAGGAGGCCGGCGTCGCCTCCCAGCGCGCGCGGATCGCCGCGGCGCTCGACGCGCTGATCTTCGTCGCCAAGACGCGCGAGCACCGCCGCGTCACCGAGATCCTGCGCCTCGACGGGCTCGCGCCGAACGGCGACCTGCTGATCGAGCCCCTCTACCCGCGGAGATAGGGAAGTGCGGGCGATCAGAACCCAGCGTACTTGCCTGCTATCTGGAAGGAGATCCCTCCGGATGACTCGGATAGTGACGGGCACTTCGGGCCCCACCGAAACCCCCAGCGGACGCGCGGACCGGACACCCAAGCCACCTTCTCAACTCGGCTCATACAGCCCACTCGCCATACCACTCACGATGCTTTTCACTTAGCTGCTCGTAGAGGAGAGTAAAGTAAGCGTGTAGCTGTGAGTTTGCGTACTCCACGTTTGGCAAGATCGAGGCGAAGTCGTGCTCAGGAGTCTTTGCCGCCCACTCCAAAGCCCTCACCATAAAGCTGAAGTACTCTTGGGAGAAGGCCTTCTTGAAGCCCGCCAGTTCCTGCTCCGGCACCCCTCTCTCAATAGCTAACTCATCGTAGAACGGCCATGACAGCGGCAGCTCAAGAGCGGATCGCGCCTCCTCCTCGAAGCTCTTTGCTCCCTGCCCGCCTACCCTCGTCCTCTTCATGGCACCTCAACTCCCAGCTCCTGGAGCCGATCCACCACCTGGTCGAAAAACTCCTCCGAGGGATGGTAGTGCCCCGAACGCGCGTTGATCAATCACTATCAACCGGCCCTCCCTCACCTGCATCATCCCGGCACCCGCGACATCCTCACCAGCGACAAGGCTAGAATGGTGTAGGTTGTTCAACCTGCTGAACTTAACGGCATAGATCCGCCCGTACTCGTCCATCACGTAGAGCGCAGCCGTATCGCCGGTGTCGAAGAGTCGCCCCGCTGCATCGTAGAGCCGACCGTTCTTCAGGTAGACAAAGCCGGTCTTTCGTCACGAGCAACCTCAGTCGTTCGCCCCCGGTGCTGAGCTGTTACCCGACACTGGTTGCGCCGCACGTCTCGCTCCTCGAATACGCTGGACCACGACCACCACCCCACCGAACAGCGCGGACCATGTGGCGGAATTCAGGAGCGTCATGATCGTCCACTGAATCAGGCTGTCTTCCTTAGAGAAGTGCGAATGATGAAGGAGCATCTGCTCACCCCACAAGGTGGGAATGTACAGGCCCGGTGCGGCTACGACCAGACCGGCCCTCGCGTTTAACTCGAACAGGACGGAATCCACTGGCACGAAGAACCAGTTAGTCCAGTAGAGTAGGTTGGGAACGCCGCCGAGGGCAGCGCCGAGAACGAACGCTCTCCTGACTCGCAAGGCCTGAACCGGAACAAGGGTCGCAGGGAGGAAGGGAAGCGAGCCGGCGAGGAGTATCGTGTAGCAAGCGAACAGAACTCCTTGGTAATCCTCGACCGTCTCGGCTGGAAGCGTCCCGATCGCCGCCGCCAAGCCACCAGCCAGGGCGCTCAACGCGACGAGAAAAACTGCCGGTCGCTTCACTTCGCACCTCTTGTCAATCGTGCCAGAGCCGCGGTGGTAGACCGACCAGGTCTCGGTAAATGTTCTCCCACTCCACAGCGTAGGGGTTTGAACCTTCGTCGTCCGCAAAGGGCGCGCGTTTTCTCAATCCGTACATCCAGTGGGCATGGCCGAACTCATGCACAGTCGCCGCCTCAAACGGGATATCGATCCATGTGTCCGGTATTACTCTGTAGCCCTTACCCGAATCGACCACCTCGCCACTTTGGGGTCCGCGCACTCGGAGCCGACTGAGCTGCTCCAGGTTGAGTTCGATCCGAATGGTGTTCTGAGAGTCCGGTCTCTTCGGGTCGAATGTCGCCCGGGCGAATGCATCCCGCCCGGTTGTTATGCCACCCTTACCTCGGTTCTCAGTTCGGGAGATTGTGAACTCGATTCGCACATCACTCTCGATCGCGGACCTGAACAATTCAGCTATCCTGTTATCTTGGTCAAAGTCAGGTCCCGAGAGCTCAATACGTGTTTCTTCCCAGCCGAACAGTCGCCCGAGCCTGGAGTCTACTGGATAGCTCTTCAGCACGAGCTTTCGTGCCATATCTCTCGCGCCTGCCTTCCACAGGGACAGCTTGATGACGTTGCGCTCCCTGAGTCCACCCACTATGTAGAGCCCGAGAGGATCGCTGAAGTTGAGCGGGTTGTTGAGGAGCGCCTGGTAGAGGCTGGGCGAGTCCGCGTAGCCCCTGGGATCTGGGGTGGTGAACCTTGCCAGTTGCGGGTCGAGGTATCTGTTCCTCACGTAGACGAAGCCGGTCTCCGGGTCCACGGGTCGGCCGTGGAAGCCGAAGCGGTTGCCGACCGTGCTGCTGCCGACCTCGCCCAGCTCGGGAGTGCGGAAGACGACGAGGTTCGGGTTGGCCGCCGGCACGGTGAAGCTGAGCGTTCGGGCGCTGGCGATCGCGGTGCCTGCGAGGTCGGCGAGTGCGGTGACAATCACTAGCGTGTGGGTTCCGTCGTCGACCGGCTCGTCGGCTCGCAGGGTGTAGCGGTCCTCATCCCCGGTCCAGGCGATGGCCTGGCCATCGAGGCGCAGGCCTTCGGCGACGGTGGCCACGTCGATCTCCTCAGAGAACTGGACCTCGAGGAAGCCGTCCTTGACGGCGACCTGGACGAGCTCGGGGTTAGCGTCGTCGAGGATCACCGCGTCGCCAGCGGGCCAGGGGAAGGACTGCTCGAACCCTTCGCTCGCCTCGTTGAGGAACAGATCCACCAGCGCCTCGGGCCCGATCGCGAGGGCGACCGGAACACCGGCGGCCGGCGACGAGGCGGGGGTGAGCACCACGCGCCGGTGCTTCATACGGCCGGTGCGGACGGGCTGGGTGGGGATGAAGGGGATCGGCTGGCCGGAGCCGGGGTCCGTGAGCGTGAGGCTCCCCTGCCCCGCCGCAGCGGCGAGGGCATCAAGGCGAACCTCCTCGGAGGCCTCGACCCACACCGCGCCGTCGATCACTCGGACCTGGACCACCCGGGGCGGGGTGAGGTCCACCGTGATCGTGCGCTCGCCGAAGGGGCTGTAGCCGTATCTTTCCGAGGGCTTGCCATTCTGGTCGGTGACGACCGCGAGGTTGCCGATGCTGTCGTACATCGGTGTCAGCGTCTGGTCCACCGCGCCGTCGCCGTCGGTGTCGCGCTCGAGGGCGACGATCTCGTCGAGGCCGACGCCGTAGGTGCGGCGCTCGGTGAGGAGGCCGTCGACGAGCTCCTCGATCTCCTGCCAGCCGCTCCAGGTGGTCTCCTGGAGCTGGCCGGCGACGCGGCGGCCGGTGCGGCGATTGAAGACGTCGTAGGCGTAGGTGGCGAGCTCGCCTGTCGGGTCGGAGACGCGGATCGGGCGGTTTCTGAAGTCGTACTCGATCCGCAGGGCACCCTTGCCGATCAGGTTGCCGTTGGCGTCCCAGGCGAGGGGGATGCCGTTGATCGCGGCCGGGCGGTTGCGCCCCGAGGTGTCGGGCGGCAGCGCGATCGCTTCGGCGATGCCTTCGTCGCGGGTGCGGCGCTGGGTGAGGTTCTGGCCGCGGTCGTAGCTGTAGGCGAAGGCGTCGGGGAGGGCGGCGAGGGCGCCCGGGGCCGGGGCGGAATTGTTGGGGACCGAGGCGGTCGGCTCGGGGGGGCGGGCGGCCTCGAGGAGGCGCATCAAGCCGTCGTGGCCGAGGGCGAAGCCGGCGCCGTTGAGATCGCCGCGGCTGATCGCGGACTTGAGACCGCGCGGGCTCCAAGAGGTGGACTCGGAGAAGACCGGCACCGGGAAGCCCGGGGCGGTGCGGAGGTCGGTGAGCGGCCGGCGGGCGCCGTCGAAGGTGCGGGTGGCGGTGATGCCGTTGCCATAGGTGGTCCGAGCGATGAGGTCGCGGCCGCGGAAGCCGTAGCCGGCGGTCTCGGCGACGGAGCCGTCCGGCATCCGGGGACCGACCCGGGAGGGGCGGTCGAGGGGATCGATCACCCGGCCGATCGTGGCGCCCGAGGGGTAGCCGATTGCGACCACGTTGCCGGCGTCGTCGTGTTCGTAGGAGACGGTGCGGCCGGCGGTGGCTTCGCGGATCTGGCGGGACAGCGAGTCGAAGGCGAGGTCGGTCACCACGTCCCCGCCCTGGCCGCGGAGCAGCCGGTCGAGGCCGTCCCAGCCGTAGCTCTCGGCGGTCGGACCGCCGACGCCGGGGCCGAGAGTGGCCTGGCGGGCGGTGAGGCGGTTGGCGGGGTCGTGGGTCTGGACGATCACGGTGCCGTTGGCGTCCTGGAGCTGGGCGAGGTTGTGAGACGGATCGTAGCTCAGGAGGCGCTCGGTGCCGTCCGGGTAGGTGATCGAGCGCTGGCGATCGAGGGCGTCCCAGGTGTAGGTGGTGGTGTGGCCCAGGGCGTCGCGGTAGGTGGTCAGGCGGGAGGCCAGGTCGTAGGAGTGGAACACGTCCACGCCCTCGGGCTGGAGCGTGGAGACCGGGCGGTCGAGGCCGTCATAGCGGGTTTCGGTGGCGAAGTTCTCGGCGTCGATGGCGAAGCGCAGGTTGTCGCGGGCGTCGTAGAGGCGGCGGTCGGTGTTGCCGAGCGGGTCGGTGGCCGAGGCGAGGCGGTCGGCGGCGTCGAAGGTGGCCGTGGTAACCACGGTCACGGGGCCGCCGACCGGGGTTTGCTCGATCTCGGTCGTGGCGGCCGGGTTGCCGGCGGGGTCGAGCTGGTAGGCGGTGCGGTTGCCGGCGGGGTCGGTGAGTGAGACCAGGCGCTCGGCGGCGTCGAAGGTGAAGGTGGTCGCCCGGCCGAGCTCGTCGCGGGTGGCGGTGACGTTGCCGGCCGGGTCGTAGGTCACTTCGGAGACCAGGTCGCGCACGGTGCCGATCTCGTAGCGCCAGAGCTTCTCCGTGGTCGTGGTGCGCCGGGCCAGCAGGTCGTAGGCGAAGAGCGTCTCGGCGAGCCGCTCGCCGGTGGCGCCGTCGAAGGACTCGATCCGGGTCGGGTTGCCCTGGTCGTCGTAGGCCGTGGTGGTGCGGTCGCCGAGCGGGTCGCGGCGTTCTGCAAGGCGGCGGTAGCCGTCGTAGGCGGTGGTCCAGGTGTTGCCGCGGCCGTCGGTGCGGGCAGTCGGCTGGCGCTCGAGGTTGTGGGAGAACGTCTCGGTCACCGCGTCGGCCGTGCCGGCGCCCCGGGTGACGCTCTCGGCCAGGTCGCGCGGGTCGTACACGGTCTCGGTGATCTGGCCCGCGGGGGCGGTGTGGCGGACCACGTTGAGGTGGGGATCGTGCTCGTAGGTGTCCACGGCGACCGTGCCGTCGCCCACCTCGCTGCGGACCTCGAGCAGCTCGTCGAGCGGGCCGTACTCCCGAAACTCCGAGGTGGTCTCGGCGCCGGTGTCACCGAACGGGCGGCGTAGCTCGCTGAGGTTGCCGGCGCGGTCGTGCAGGTAGACCGTGCGGTAGTCGAGGGCGGGGGCGCCGTCGGCGGAGGGGCTGGCCGCTCGGGTCTCCTCGACCATCCAGTCGACCTCGTTGTAGGTGCGCTCGTGGCGGACGCCGCGCGGGTTGGTCAGCACGGTCGGGTTGCCGCGGGGGTCGGTCTCGTAGCGGGTGGTCAGGGCGAGGCCGCCCGGATCGACCACGACCTCCCGCAGGTAGCCCTCGCTCTCGCCGGAGGCGAAGTACGAGTAGGCGGTGACGTGGCCGTTGGGGTTGGTCTCGTGGGTGACCTGGCCGAAGGGGTTGTACGCGAACCCCGTGGTGCGCGCCTCGGGGGCGCCGACCGCTTGGCGGACCGCGGTCGGCAGGCCCACGGCGTTGCGCGCGATCTCGGTCACCGCGCCGCGGGGATCGACGATGCGGGTGGGCTGGTTGGTCCGGGTCTCGTAGTCGATGCAGGTGACCAGCTCGGCCGAGGAGCCGTTGGGGCCGCGGCCGTCGGCGGCGACCCGGACCTCGGTCGGGTTGGCGCGGCTCCTGCGCAGGCCGCTGCCCCGCCCGCCGCCGCAGGGGGTGTCGTAGGCGGTGGTGGTGATGCGGCCGAGCGGCGCGGTCATCGAGGTCTGGAGGCCCTCGGCGTCGTAGGCGTAGAGCCACACCGCACCCGCCGGGTCCTCGTAGCGGGTCTTCTGACCGGCGGCGTTGTGGCGGCAGACGTGGGGGTGGCCGCGGCGGTCGGTGACCGTGGCGGTGCGGGCGGCGAAGTTGTAGGCGATCGCGAGGGTGCCCTCGCCCCAGGTCTGCCCGGTGACCTCCTCGGCGCGGCCGTCGCCGTCGGCGTCGGTGTAGGCGAGCTCGAGCCAGGTGATGCCGCGGGGGTCGGTGAGGGAGACCAGGTTGTCGCGGGAGGTGAGCTGACTGGCGAGGTCGCCGGCCGGACTCGAGTAGGCGTAGCTCGTGGTGAGCCCGTCCGGGAAGGGTGAGGCCCCGGTCGGGATCGCCGGCGAGGTGACCTCCTCGAGCCGGCCGGAGGGGTCGTAGGAGTACCGGACGGTGCGGCCGGTGAAGTCGCGAAGCTCGGTGAGCAGCCCGGCCGCGTTGTAGGTGAAGCTGATGTCACGGTCGAGGGTATCGCGGACGCGCACCAGCCGGGAGGCGGCGTCGTAGTGGAAGGTCATGAGGTTGCCGGTCGAGTCGTTCTCGCGCACCGGGTCGGCGATCGAGGCGAGGCGCCCGAAGCGGTCGAAGCGCACACGGGTGAAGTCGGGGTGGATCAGGATGAAGCCCGCGGCGGTGCGCTCGAGGGTGGCGAAGCGGCCCGGCGGCGACTGGTAGGTGCCCGAGCCCGGGGCGCCGGTTGAGCGGAAGAGCTCGCGGCGGCCGCGGCCGTCGTAGTACTCGACGTCGCCGGTGGGCAGCTCGCGGAGCCGCCGGCGGTAGGTGTGGTCCCAGCCCGGGCCGAGCGGGCCCGCGCCCACGCCCTGGTTGCGGTAGGTGCGGCGGAAGGCGAAGTTGAGACCGCGGCCGCGGATCGCGAGGTCGACAGCCTCGGCGGACTGCTCGCCCGAGTGCAGGAGCGTGCCCGGGGCGACCTCGCCCATGCCGGTGTCGGGGTCGAGGGTCGGTTCCTGACGGAGGGCGGGGGCGGTCTCCCAGCGGACGCTCGCGAGGGTCAGCTCCGCGGCGTCGAGCTTGGCCGGGGTGTAGACGTCGGCCAAGGCGGTGCGGGCGCTCTCGCTGAAGCGGACAGCGAGGCTGTCGCCCGAGAGGATCTCACGGGCGGTCTCGGGCACGTCCTCGGCCTCCTGATCGCAGCGGGGACAGGCGTCGTCCTCGGCGCCGGTCGTGACGTACTCGCGGGCGGCGCGCAGGTCGGCCACGACGGCGATCTCGTCGGAGAGATAGAGGTGGTAGCCGTCGTGCCGGGGGTCGTCGGACTGGCGGCGCAGGACGAGGGCGTCGGTGCCGGTGAGAGCGGTCAACGGGAGACCCGAGAGAGCCGAGGCGTCGCCCGCGGCGTCGATCACGACGCCTCCGGGGCCGAGCGCGGTCAGCTCGAGCCGGATCTCGGGGCCGGCCGAGCCGGGCAGCCAGGCGAGCAGGCGGAAGGAGCCGGGCAGCTCGGGGGCGTTCTCGGCGGCGCTTGCGGGCGCGGTGGGCACGCCGAACGGGGCCAGGAGGAGGATGACTCGGACGCTGCCGTCCGGGTTGCGCGCCACCGCCGCCAGCCGCGGCGAGCCCACGGACAGCGCGGTCAGCGGCCGGTCCACGCCGCCGGCGAAGGCCAGGCCCAGCTCGGGGATCAGGAACGGGGAGGCGTTGGTGTTTCCGGCCAGGACGATGGTCTCGAGCACCCGGTCGTCCTCGCCGTCGCCGTTGGCGTCGAGCAGCTCCGTGGTCGGCGGGCGGTCGAACTCGATCACGTAGACGCCCGCGCCCGAGGCGGCGGCGAAGAGGCGCCGGCCGTCGCGGTCGAGGGCGACGTCGACGACGCTGCCGGGGACCCGGATGCGGCCGACGAGGGCGACGTTGTCGCGGTCGGTGGCGTCGAAGACGAGCACGCCCGCGTGGATGTGGGCGACCAGCAGGTAGTCGCGCTCCTCGGACTCTTCGAGCACGCCGTTGGCGTCGAAATCGAAGCGGTAGCGCTGGGCGACCTCGAGGCCGAGGACCCGGCGGGAGCTGCCGATCTGGGCGCAGACCTCGTTGTAGGCGGTCACCTGGCCGACGTCGTTGGGGTTGGACTCGAGGAGCGAGACGCCGCGCTCGGCGAGCAGGGCCGCGACGGTCAACGGGTGCGGGTCGGTCGGATCGAAGAGGCCGCCCACGTCGAGGTAGAGCGGGTCCGAGGGCGGGAGCGCGCACATCGTCGAGCGGGCGGAGAAGACGCCGCGGACCTGGATCGCCGGTGTCGGGTCGCCCGCTTCGAGGTAGACCGCGTTGACGTCGGCCACGGCGATGCCGGCGCCGAGGATCGCCACGTAGGCCAGGCTCTGGCGGTTGCGCAGGAGCGTGAGGCGGTCGCCGGGGACGACCGGCAACTCGATCGAGAAGGCGCCGGCGGGGCCGGCGTCGATGCGGTGCCAGACGCCGCGGTGGTTGCGCAGGGTCACCGGCAGGCCGGCGGTCGCCTGGCCGGAGACGGTCAGGGTGTAGGCGCCGCCGCCGGGGGGTGGGCTGGCCGGGGTGGCGGTGAGACCGGCGGGCGCGGGCTCGCCGGCGGTCCACTCGTCGATGGCGTCGTCGGAGAGCACGGTCACCCGCCGCGGGGTGCCGGCGGGGAGCTGGGTGCCGCTCTCGCCGCTGATCCGGTCGGAGATGAGGGTCGAGCCGCGGAAGGCGGCGAAGCGGACCGCGGGGTCGTTCGGGGCCGCGGCGACCGTCGCCGGGTCGAGCGCCAGGGGGTCGAAGATCTTGAGCTGGCCGGGGGTCGAGACGCCGCCGCCGACCACGACCACCCGGCCGTGGGGATCGACCGCGACGCCGCGCACGGCGTCTCCGAGCGGGAACGGGAACGTGATGTCGCCGCCGCCGGGGATGACGTTGCGGAGGTTGGCGGGGTTGGAGGCGTCGAGGACCGCGAGGCCCTTCTCCTCCGCCGCGACGAACAGCCAGTCCCCGAGCCGGGCGATGTCGCGGATGGTGGCGAGCGTCGGGTAGGTGCCGAGCACCTCGCTGCCCTCGACGTCGAAGCGGATCGTGAGGTCCTCGCCCCAGGGGTTGCCGGCGTCGTCGGCGAGCGCCGGGCCGAGGCGCAGGGTGTAGCGCTGGCCGGCGAGCCAGCCGGCCTCGGCGCGGGCGGCGACGCTCTGCTGGCTCCCTAGGGGGGCGAGGTCGAGCCCGACCGTCCGGCCGGCGGCGTCGCGCACCTCGACCCCGGGGAAGCCGGGGGCGATCGCCTCGGTGAAGTCGATCACGAGCGGGTCGTTCGTGGCCACCCGGGCACCGAGTGCGAGCACGTAGCGTCGGCCGGGCTCGGCCGCCACGGCGAGGGTGAAGGCGCCGTCGGCGCCGGCGTCGGTGAAGACGTCGCCGGCGTCGTCGAGGCCCAGGAGGCGCACCTGGACGCCCGAGCCCACGGCGCCGGGGTCGCCGGTGATCACCAGCGACTGGCCGGCGAACTCGTAGGAGAGGCCCGGGCCCAGCTCGCCCGCTGCTTCCTCGGCGAGGTCGAGCAGGTGGAAGCGGATCGGCGAGCCGGCGACCGGCGCCGGCGGCTCCTCGTCGCCGAAGGTGTCGGGGGGCAGGGTGAGGATCGTCTGGCCTTCGGCCGGCGGATCGAAGGTGCCCGAGAACGTGAGGTCGCCGGTCTGGAGGTCGCGCACCTCGATCGCCAGCGGGTCGCCCAGGAGGCTCGGCAGGCAGTAGCCGTCGACGGCGAGGAGGTTGCGGATCGTGGCGTTGATCGCGGCGACGAGCTGCTGGTCGGCGAAGTCCCAGCGCAGCTCGAGGTCCGAGGCGACCGGGACGGCGGTCAGCACCAGCGGGAGCGACGGCCGCCAGACCTCGTAGCGGCCGGCGAGCGACGTGCCGGGCGTGCACTGGTAGCGCTCGGGCCACAGCAGATCGGGGAGCGTGGCGGCGCCGGCGAGGGCCTGGGGGCCGTCGCCGTTCGCGGGCGCCGCCCGGTCCTCCCCTGCCGCCGCCCGGCCGAGCAGGCGGGCGAGCGCCGGGGCTCCGCCGCCGGTCGGCTCGAAGGCGGGGGCGTTGGTCAGCGAGCCGCCGTCTTCGACCAGGAAGTCGAGCGGCATCCAGCCCGCCAGGCCCTGGCTCTCGGTGGCGCGCACGAGCAGGTAGTCCGGCGCCAGCGCTCCGGGCGGGGCCGGGACGGTGAGCCCGATGCGCTTCGTCGGGACCCGGCCGCCGGTGGTGAGGTCGAAGGCGTAGGCGGTGGTGACCGCCGAGGGCACCGGCAGCGGGTGCTGGGCGGTCGGGGCGGGGACCACGCGGACCGGGGTCGACTCGGTGAAGGTGCCGGGCTCGACCTCGACGGTCACACCGTCGCCGGTCGTGAAGGTGCCGCCGTCGGCGTCGACGAAGCCGGTTCGCAGGTCCTCGGAGAGGTAGGTCGAGAGTTCGAGCACGACCTCGTTGGCGCCCTCGATCAGGACGTGCAGGAGCAGGACGTCGCCGACGGAGGCCGGGATCGCCAGGTCGAAGCTGCCGTCCTGGCCGGCCTGGACGGAGACGGTCACGACCGGCGAGGTGAGGTTCTCGACGAAGACCAGGGTCTCGGCGGGGACCGCGCCCGGGCGGCCGATCACGAGGGCCTCGCCGGTCGGGCCGGGGGCGACGAGGAGCACGCGGGTGAGGTCGATGTCCGTGGGCAGGAGCACGACCTGCGTCGTGAAGCTCGAGGTGACCGTGCCGGCGAGCTGGTAGCCCTGGAGGTCGCGGACGGCGGAGTTGACCTCGATCGTGTGTGCGGCGCCCGGGCGGAGGGTGGCGGTCGGGAGGATCGTCACGAGCGCGCCCTGGTGGTCGAGGTCGATCGGGACCGGGGAGCCGCCCTCGAGCAGGCGGATCCCCTCCGCGAGCGAGGCGCGGTCCACGGGCTCGCTGAAGCGGATCGTGGGGTTGACGCCGATCGGCACGTCGCTGGCGCCGCCGGCGGGTGTCGTCTCGAGGACTCGCGGGGCGACGACTTGGAGCGCGAGGTCGAGGTCGAGTCGCTGGTCGCGGGTCTCGACGAGCGCGGTCGCCTCGCCGCGGTTGCCGGTGGCGCGGTTGTCGGCGGCGAGGGTGACCGGACCGACCGGGGCCGGGAAGACGTAGCCGCCGGCGGGGGCGGAGAGCTGGGTCCAGCCGATCGGCTCGCCGCCGGCGGCGGTCCCGGTGACGAGCGCGCCGGCGAGCGGAGCGCCGCCGACGTCGAAGACCGTGCCGCGCAGGAAACCGTGGTCGGCGGTCAGGCCGACGAACGCGAACCGGCCGCCGGCGGTCACCCCCGGCCAGGCGAGGTCGGCGGGGTCGATCGCGGCGGCGGCCCAGCCGGTGGCGGTGGGGACGGCCTCGGCGACGGGGCGCAGGAACGGGCCGGCGCCGAGGTCGACGACTTGGAGCAGGAGCCCCTGGGCGCCCGCGGGCGGGGGCGGATCGAGGGCCAGGGTCAGCGTGGCCGGGGCGGCCAAGAGACGCCCTCCGAGGTCGAGGTCGAGCACGCCGGCGAGGTCGGCGCCGGCGGGCACTGCGACCGGGAGATCGCCGGCGGTCCGGCGGGTCAGGACCACCGCGGCGGGCTCTGCGAGGGCACCCGGCGGGACGTCGACGCGGTCGCCCTCCTCGGAGGTGACGGAGCCGCCGTCCGGGCCGAGCACGTCGCCGCGGACGGTCTCGTCGCCGTAGTGGGCGAGCGTCACATCCTCGGCGCCCACCCGGAGCGGGAGGAGCCGCGCGGCTTCGGAGGGGCGGAGGTGGAAGCGCGAGCGCGGGGCGCCGGAGGGCGAGTGGTAGAGGACGAGATCGGCGCGGTACGGCGGCTCGCGGCGGAGCGAGCCGTCGAGCAGCTCGAGCTCCTCTTCGATCGTCAGGGTCAGCGGCAGGCCGCTCGGGGCGGGCGCGGCGAGGGTGTAGGCGACGGTGGCGAGGGCTTGCTGGGTGGGGAGCACCAGCTCGGGCTCGAAGGAGAGGTCGGCCGTGTCCACCTCGTCGCCGGCGGGCATCGGCGAGGAGCCGAGCGGCTGGCCGTCGATCGCCGGCGGCGGGGCGAGCGGGCCCCCACCCGAACCACCGTCCGGCTCGACGACGGCCCAGGCGCCCTCGGCGCTGACCGTGGTCGTGACCCGGCCGTTTTCGACCGGGACGCTCCGTACCGCTCGCCACTGGAGCGTGGCGAGGTCGAGCGTGGCGAAGGTCAGGGTCAGGCCGTCCGGGGCGCCTACGGGCAGGGTCAGCGTCGCGGTGGCCGCGAGCGGCTGGCGGTCGAGGTCGAGCCAGAGGGCACCCCGGGGCGACCAGCCGTAGGGCAGGAGCGCGGGCAGGCCCTGCTCGGAAAGCGCGGTGGCGGCGACCGGGGTCGGGCCGGCGAGCGCTCCGGGCGGGAACGAGACCACCAGGCCGCCGGCGCCCGTAGCGGTGCCGCCCTGGGCGCCGAGCGAGACGGGCTCGCCGGCCGGGGTGAGCCGGGGATCGAAGACGTCGGTCCCCTCTCCCGCCTGGGTGGTGACGATGCGGAAGGCCGGGGTGTAGCCCGGGCGGACCACGGTCAGGTCGTGCGTGCCGGCGGGAAGCGGGATCTGGAAGCGGCCGTCCGGGCCGGTGGTCTGCTCGGGGACGGGCTCGGACGAGGGCACGCCGTCGGTTGAGAGGACGACCACGCGGGCGCCCGCGAGCGGGCGGCCGGAGGCGTCGTCGATCACGGTGCCGGCGAGGAAGCTGGCGCCCGCGGCGCCGCCGAAGACCCGCGTGAACGGGTAGGCGAGCGGGTTGGCCGCGAGGTCGGTCACGGCCTGGGAGACCGAGAGGCGCACGGCGGCCGCGGGGGGGCCGCCGGTGGCGGTGAAGGTGGCGCTCCGGTTGTCGGCGGCGGGGGCGACGGTGCCGGCGAGCGGGCCGGCGGCGGCTTCCAGGGTGATCGCGCCGGCGACGGTCCCCGGCTCGACCGGCTCGGAGAAGCGGACGGTGAAAGCGGCGCCGTCGGCCGTGGCGTCGGTCACGACCGGGCGTTGGCAGTCGTGGGCGACGTCGAAGGCCGCGGCGGCCGAGCGGTTGCCGGAGGCGTCGAGCGCCGAGACCTCGAGGCGGTTGAGCGAGGCGGGGACCAGGGGGACGGAGAGCGCGAACGCGCCGTCGGGGCCGGCGCGCACCGAGGCGGCGGCCTGGCCGCCGGCGACCTCGACCAGGACGTCCGGCTCGGCGGCGCCGGCGAGGGTGACCGCCGGGGCGCAGACGTAGGGCGGCGGGGGCGGCGCGACGGCCGGCGCCGCCGGCGCCGCCGTGTCGGCGGTCGTGAAGGTGAGGGTCTGAGGAGTCGCGAGCGGGTTGCCGGCGCGGTCGGCGAGGCCCGCGGTCAAGAGCAGCTCGAGCGGGGTGGCGGGCGGGAGCGGGGAGGCGGGGGTCACGCGGACGGTCGACCCCGTGACGGCGGCCGCGGCGGCGAGCGGCGCGCCGCCGGCGGTGCGGAGGACGAGCGCCCCGGGCGCGGGCGGCGCCAACTCCTCGTTGAAGCGCAGCTCGAAGGTGGTAGTCGTGGGGACCGCGAGAGCCCCTGCGGACGGTACCGTCTGCAGCAGCTCTGGCGGCACGGTGTCGCGGACGACGGTCCGGGTGTGCGAGCCGCGGTTGCCGAGGTCGTCGAGAGCGCGGGCGATCAGGCGGTTTTCGCCCTCGACGAGTGGGATCCCCGAGGCGGTGAAGGAGGCTCCCGTCACGGTCGCGGCGGCGCCGTTGACGGTGACCGCGATGCCGGGCTCCTCGCCCACCGTGCCCGAGACCTCGACGGTGGCGGCGGCGATCCGGGCGCCCTCGGCGGGGCCGGTGATTGCCACGGCGGGGGCGGTCGAGTCGCGGCGGACGGTGACCTCGGCCTCGGCGGCGCGGCCGAGGCTGTCGGTGGCGCGGGCCAGGAGGTCGTTGTCGCCCTCGGCGAGCGGGACCTCGACCGACCAGGTGCGCGGGCCGCCCGGGGCGCCGGCGAGCTGGGCGGTCAAGCCGTTGACGGTCACCCGGTCGAGGTGCGGGTCCGAGGCGGTGCCGGCGACGGTGATCGCGGCGGCGGGGACCACGGTGCCGGCGGCGGGATCGGTGATCGCGATCGTCGGGCCTTCGAGATCGACCTCGACCGTGCGGACGGTCGAGGCCGAGTTGCCGGCGGCGTCGGTGGCGACGGCGGTCAGGGTGTTCTCGCCGGCGGCGAGCGGCACGGCGGGGGCGACGAAGGTGCCGCCCGAGAGCTGGGCGGCGATGCCGTTGACGGTCACCGAGGCGAGGTGCGGATCGGCGGCGGTGCCGAGGACCTGGACCGAGGCCGTGCCCAGGAGCGCGCCGGCGGCGGGCTGGGTGATCGCGACCTGGGGCGGCGTCGCGTCGCGCACGATCGTGTGCGCCTGCACGGTCTCGTGGCCGACGGCGTCGACGGCGCGGAGCTGGAACGTGCGTTCGCCCTCGGCGAGCGGGAACGGGCCGGCGGTGAAGTCCTCCCCCACCAGGTTCGCCGGCGCGCCGTCCACGGTCAGCGAGACCGCGCCGCGCACGCGGCCGGTCAAGGTGACCTCGGCGTCCGAGAGGACGGCGCCCGCGGGCGGTGCGATCGTCAGGAACGCCGGCGGCGTCGCGTCGATCGTGAACCGGCGGACGAGCGATGCGGCGTTGCCGGCGGCGTCGGTGGCGGTCACCGCCAGCTCGTGCTCGCCTTCGGTTGAGATCGTCGTGCCCGTGGCGAAGGGCGCGCCGTCGAGCAGGGCCTCGACCGTGGTGGCGGTGGCGTCGGTGACCTCGATCACGGGCGTGACCGGGCGGTCGAAGAGCGCGCCGTCCGCGAGGTCGACGCCGCTTTCGAGCACGCGGATGACCGGCGGCTCGGTGTCGAGCGTCACCGTCAGGGAGACGGTCGTCGTGTTGCCTACGCTGTCGGTGGCGGTGGCCTGGAGCGGGTTCGCGCCCTCGACCAGCGTGATCGCCAGGGTGAACGCCTCGCCCGCGAGGTTGGCGAGCGCGCCGTTGACCCGCACCTCGGCCAGGCGAGGATCGACCGCGGTGCCGGTGACGGTCAGGCTCGCCGTGCCGACCACCGCGCCGTCGGCGGGCTGGGTGACGGTGAGGACGGGCGCGGTCGAGTCGCGGACGATCCGGTGGAGGCGCTGGGCGGAGTTGCCGGCGGCGTCGGCGGCGACCAGGGTGAACGTGGTCTCGCCCTCGGCCAGGGGCAGCGGGCCGGCGGTGAACGACGTGCCCGTGAGAGTGGCCGGCGAGCCGTTGACCGTTACCGAGACGGCGCCGCCGCTGACCTCGCCGGCGAGCGTCACGGAGGTCTCGGCGGTGACCGTGCCGTCGGGCGGCGCAATCGGCCCGAACGCGGGCGGCGTCCGGTCGATCTCGAAGTGGCGGATGAGGCTCGCCGGGTTGCCCGCTGCGTCCTCGGCGGTGACCTCGAGGGTGTAGGTCCCCTCGGCCTCGACCGGGGTGCCCGAGGCGAACGCGGCGCCGTTGAGCCGGATATCGACCGTGACCGCGGTGGCGTCGGTGACGGTGACCACCGGGGTCACCGTGCGGTTGACCAGGAGGCCCTCGGGGAGCGGCGCGCCGCCGTCGGTGACGGTGACGACCGGGGCGCCGGTGTCCACCGTCACCGTGACCTGGGCCGACGCGGAGTTGCCCACCGCGTCGGTCGCGGTGGCGGTGAGGGTGTTGGCGCCCTCGTCGAGTTGGAGGCCGGGGGCGGTGAAGGTCGAGCCCGGGAGCGTGGCGGTGACGGTGTTGTTGGGGCCGGCGACGGCGACCGAGGCGAGGTGCTGGTCCGTGGCGCTCCCGGAGACGGTCACCGTCGAGCTGGCGAGGAACGCCCCCGGAGCGGGCTGGGCGATCGAGACTGCCGGCGCGGTCGAGTCGCGGACGATCGTGCGCACCGCCTGGGTGACATTGCCCGCGGCGTCCGCGGCGGAGAGAACGAAGGAATTGCCGGCCTCGGCGAGCGGGAGCGGGCCGGCCGAGAAGTCCTCGCCGGCCGGGCCGGTGAGGGGGACGGACGCGCCGTTGACGGTGAGCGTGTCCGCGCCCTGGACCCGGCCGGTGAGCGTCACTGCGGCGGCCGCGGTCAGGAAGCCCTCGGGCGGCGCGATGGCGAGGAAGACCGGCGGAGTGAGGTCGATCGTGAAGGTCCTCGTCAGGCTCGCTTCGTTGCCGGCAGCGTCCTCGGCCTCGACGACCAGGGTGTGGCTCCCCTCCCCCGTCACCGCGGTGCCCGAGGTGAACGGGGCGCCGTCGAGAGTCGCGGTCACCGTCACCGGCGGCGAACTGTCGGTGACCTCGATCACCGGCACCACGGTCCGATTGAAGAGCGCGCCGTTTTCGAGCGGGACGCCGCTTTCGAGGACCTCGACCACCGGCGGGGCGGCGTCGCTGCCGGTGGGCAGGCAGCCGGCGAACATCTGGTGGTTGGACTGGCCGTTGCCCTGGAGGGTCTTGCCGACGAGCGTGCCCTGGATCACCGCGTTGTTGAACTGAAGGCTCGCCTTCGGGGCGAGCAGGCTCCCCTGGATCCCGATCGACTGCATGATGACGCTCGTCGCCTGGTGCAGGTTGAACATCACCCGCCCGGGCGAGAGCCCGTTCATCTGGAACCCGAAGTTCTGGAGGATCACCGACGTGCCGGTGACGTTGATCAGGACCGACGAGGAGGCGGGGACGGAGAAGTTGAGCCCCGAGGCCTGTGACAGCGAGCTTCCGGGGACGGCGAAGACGTTGAGCTCCGGGTCGGTGCCGGTGAGCGTGATCGTGTTCCACGGCGGGATCGCAACCGACCCGTTGGCCGGCCGGGCGGCGAGGAAGGCCGAGAGCGCTTCGAGGCTCGCCTTCTCGGCGGCGAAGTCGATCGGCACTCCCTGGCGGAGCGTGCCGTGGTGGATCGTGACGCCCGAGAGCTGCGCCGTCGTCTTGTAGACGACGTTGCCGCCGCGGACCGAGCCCAAGTTGAAGGCGAGGCTCCCGCCCGAGACCAGCACGTCGTCGGTGCCGCCCGAGTTGGGGAGCGAGGCGCCGACGCTGTAGGAGTTGATCTGGATCGAGGTGCCCGCGGCGAGCCGGCCCTCGGTGTCCGAGCCGTTCTGCTGGAGGCTCCCGAAGACGAACACGTTGAACCGGTTCGCCGTACCGAGCGGCTCGGGCACGCACGGCGGCGCGCCTTGGCCCGCCGCCGGCGCGGCGAGGCCGAGCGCGGCGGCGAGCGCTGCGGCGACGATTCTCACGACGGTGGCAGGCATCATCCCTCTCCCCCAGCTCATGGCAGAAGATCCACGCGCAGCAGCGCGAAGTCGGTCAGCACGTAGAGGCGATCGCCGGCGGTCACCGCGTCGCGGGCGAGCCCCCACGTCGGGATGCGGCCGTAGCGCGGCACGAAGCGGCCGGGCTCGGGCTCTTCGAGGTCGAGCACCGTGGCGAGCCCGCCGAGGCCCTCGGCCCACCACAGGCGCTCGCCCTGGGCCGAGGTCAGCGGGAAGAGGCCGAACGCCGGGTGCGGCTCGACCGGCGCCGGGCCGAGCGTGAGGACTCCGCCCGACCGATCGAGCCGCCGGACGCCCTCGCCGGTGACCGCCGCCCGGATCTCGCCGTCGAACGGCTGGAGATCCACGATGCGGCCAGCGAAGGCGCCGGCGGCAATCTCGACCGGTTGCGTCCCGGCGAGGTCGAAGACGCGCGCCGCGCCGTCGCCGATGAGCCACAGCTCGCCGGCCTCGATCGCCAGGCGCGGCGAGGCGAGCGGCGGCAGCTCGACGGTCGCGGCGCCGTCCTGGACCGGCACCGCCGGGTTGGTGAGATCGACCGCGTAGAGGCCGAGGTCGCCGTCCGGCTCGAGGCCGGCGGTGCGCAGGACCCCGCCGTCGAGCACCATCGCCTCGACCGGCGAGCCGGCGTAGAGGTCGAGCGCGCCCGCGGGCAGGTGGACCGGCGCGGACGGATCGGTGAGGTCGAAGACCTCGAGGCGGCCGGCGGCGACGTAGAGATAGCCGGCGCGAAGCGCGACGTCGCCGACCGGCCCGTCGACCTCGACCGTCGAGAGCAGCGCCGGCGCCCCCGGCGCCTCGAGGTCGATCACCGGGACGGTGACGGTCGGGCTGCCCTCGCGCGCCGGTACCGCCGCGCCGAGGTTGCCGTCGATCGCCAGCCGGCGCACGCCCTCCGGCAGGTCGAGCCGTCCCGCGGCGGTGCCGGCGGGCGCGGCGAGCGTCACCAGGTTGCCGCCCCCGCCCTCGGCGTCGCGGGCGCGCAGGACGATGCGCTCACCCGCCTCGACGCCGGCAAGAGCGAGGCTGAACGAGCCGTCGGAGGCGACCGGCGCGGCGGTGGGTGCCGCTCCCCCGGCGGAGGCCTCGACCTCGACGCCGCCCGCACCCACCGCGCCGGCGCCGCCGGCGAGGGTCGCACCCGTGGCCGTCGCGGAGGCGATGATCGCCCGCTCATCGAGATAGGGCCGCAGGAGCGGCGTCGGGTGGCCGATCGCCCGGCCGAGCCCGAGTTGCCAGAGGAGCCCCTCCGCGACGGCCAGCTCGTCGAACCCGTCCGCCAGCAGGCGCGGGAGCACGGCGTCGGTCACGAACCCGTGGCCGGCGAGCGTCGAGTCGAGGTGACCGACCGCGAGGTCGCCGAAGTCGGTTTCGGCCACCAGCACGCGGTCGCCGACCACGACCGGCACGATCCGCCCGGAGACCCCGGCGGGTGCGAGGTGGGCTTCGCTGCCCGGTGCCTGCTGGCGGTGGACCGTCGCCACCTCACCGGTCCACTGCGTGAAGACCGCGAGGTCGCCGGCCAGCTCGAGCCGGTGGCCTTCCGCGGTCGGCGTCGTCGCGCTCGTGACGGGCACCGGCGATCCGGGATCGCCCACCCCGGCGACGCGGTAGACCTCGCCGCCGCCGCCGAAGGTGTCGAAGAGCTGGTGGGCTCGCCCGCCGGCGACCTCGAGATCCACCGGGAAGCCCTCCACCTCGCTCACCCCCACGACGCGCGGCGCGCGGGGGTCGTGGACGTCGGCCACCAGGTAGTTGGCCGTGGACCCCTCCTCCGAGGAGTCCAGACCGAGCAGGTGGGCGTAGCCGCCGGTCAGCCGAACCTCCTCGAGCTGGAAGTCCACCGCGCCCGCCGGCGTGAGATCGAGGTCCTGGGGCGGCGTCCAGATCGGCTGGTAGGGGTCGCGGGCATCGACGATGCGCAGGAACGGGCCCTGGGCGATCGCCACCACGCCCGCGCCCACCGCGAGGTCGCCGACGCCGTAGAACAGCACCGGCGGCACTGCCTCGCACGCCGCGCCGCAGCCGGCGGTGCAGGCGTCGAACTCGGCCTCGCACTGCGCCTCGCACGCCGGCGGGTCCGGCGCGCCGGGGCAGCCGTCGAGGCAGTCCTGGCGCTCCTGGATGCAGCCGTCCCCGCAGAGGTTCAGGCAGAGGCTCGGCGTCTGCGCGAGCAGCTCCCCGGCGGCCACCGGGCTCGTCGGGTCGGCGAGGTCGAAGAGGGCGACCCGGTGCTCCTCGGCTGGCGGGTCGCTGAGGTCGGCGTCGAAGAACACCAGCAGGCCGTCGCCGACCGCCGCCGTGGGGAAGACGCCTCCCGGCTCGACCGCCGGCCGCCGTGCATTGCCGGCGATCGGACCGAGCACGACGACGGAGCTCGCCAGCGGATCGGCATGCGAGTCGATCGCGACCAGCTCGAGCAGATCCCCGTCCTCGCCGCCGGCGAGCACCCGGAACGAGCCGTCCGCCGCGGCCACGCCGGCGAAGGACTGGCCGGTACGCGGGTTGGTGATCGCGATCCGGATCGGCGCGTCCGGATCGGTCACCGCCCCGGGCTCGCCCACGGCCTCGAGGCCGAGGATTCCCGTGGCGAGCGTCACGAGCCCTGGCTGGACCTCCGGCGGTCCGAAGTTGCCCGAGATCCAGAAGGACCCCGGCGCCACCTCGGGCGGGTCGGTCGAGAACACCGGGTCGGCGGCGACGCCGCGCGCGGCGCCCCGGACGATCACCCGGTCGAACCGCCAGACGCCGCGGTAGGCGTCGCCCGGCTGCGCGGCGAGCGGATCCAGCGAGACGTCCAGCGTCAGGGTCTGGCCGAGATGCTCGTGGCCGGTGATCTCCCACCGGGCGGTGAGGTCGCCGTTGAACGCCACCTCGGCGCCGGCGAGGCTGTGCCGGAACGCCGCCTCGAAATCGGTGATCGAGCCGGCGCCCACGGCGTCGACCACGCCCGAGCCCACGGCGAGCAGGTCCGTCGTCTGGTTGGATACGAAGCCGCCGTTGTCGAGGATGAGGTCGCCCAGCGGCTGGGCGTCCCGCTTGGCGAAGAGCGTCCCGGCGGTGCCCCAACTGCGCCGGTTCGAGCTACCCGTTCCGCCCCGGACCGACACGCGGTCGAGCAGTCCCTCTTCGATCGTCGCCGCGTAGAGCGCCACGCGGCCGCCGGCGCCGCCCGCCAACGGCGAATCACCACCCTGAGCCTGAACGAGCCCCAGCCCGCCGAGCGCCGTGCCGTGCAGTTGCACCGAACCACCTGCGCCCCCGCCGCGGCTGAGGCTCGTGCCGCCGGCACCCCGGACGTCGATTGAGCCGTCGATCCCGACGTCGCCGCCCGCTTGCACCACGACCGCGCCGCCGCCCGCCCCGCCGGCGGCCAGCACCGAGCCGCCGCCGGCCCCGGGATCGCGGGGTGCGAAAAGGCTCCCGTAGGCGGGGTTCGGCACCGGCGAGAAGCCGCCGCGCCCGCCGTGGCTGCCTCCCGTCCCGAGCTCCGCGCCTCCGGTCTGCGTGTTCGGGTAGGTGTAGCCCACACCGTCGACCGGGGCGCCCAGGTAGCCGCGGCCGGCTGCGGAGATGGAGCGGCCGCAGCCGATGTATACGTCGCGCTCGATCGCGAGGTCGAGCCGATGCTCGGTCGTGGCCGAGGTCGGTGGATGGGTCACCGTGCCGGTGCCGATCACCACCAGGTCGCGGAAGCCGTGCGCTCCCTCGACCGTGAGCGTGCCCGCGGACACGATCACCGACTGGCCGTCGAGCGAGAGATCGCCCGCGGCGAGCGTGGTCGAGGCGGTGATCGCAGTGCCCTCGACCACCCGGACGGTCGAGAGGTACTCGGCCTGGTTGCCCCCGAAGTCGGTCGCCACCAAGCGCAGCGGCGGCTCGTCACCGTCGATCGCGGATACCGGCACCGTCGCCGGCACGTCGAAGGTCGTCGCCCCCGTCGGCGGATAGACCGTGAGCGCGGGCGCGGGGCCGGCACCCAGGAACAGATCGAGCCTGTAGACCCCGACCGGATCCGTCATCGTCCCGGTGACCCGGAGGGTCGCGCCCGGCGGCAGCACCGCGAGGCTGCCCGGACAGGTCACCGCGAGGATCGGCGGCTCGGCGTCACCGACCGGGGAGACTTGGAGCGTGTGGGTCACCTCGGTGGTGTTGCCCGCGTAATCGGTCAGCCGCGCGACGAGCGGCACCGCCGTCGGCGTCGCGACCGGCGGCACGCGGATGGTCGCCAGGTAGGGCGCGATCGTATCTACCAGCGTCCGATCGGCGAGCTCGAACGCCACCTCCCGGATGCCCACGTTGTCGGTGGCGCTGAGGTTGAGCTGAATCGCCTGGCCCGAGACCACCGCGGTGCCGTCCGCCGGGAGGAATGACACGACCTGTGGCCCTTCGTTGTCCGCCGGCACGATGAGGCTCCTCTGCGCTTCGCCCACCCCGCCGTCCGCCGCCGTCGCTCGGGCGAGGATCGCCAGCGTCTGGGGCGAGGTCGAGGAGATCTCGAGCGGCAGCGTGTAGGTGAAGCGCTGCCCGGCGGTGACCGCGCCGCCCGGAGCGAAGCTGTCGGCGGCGGCGATCGCGCCGGACAGCTCGACCTCGACGAGATCGAGGCCCGAGTAGTCCGCGGCGGCGATCCTCACGTCGAGGACCTGCCCGGGCAGGATCTCGGTCTCCCGATTGAGCCGGATGCGCACGGCCGGATCGCCGCCGCCGGCGTGGAGGGCCGAGTCCGCCCCGATCTCCGGCGGATCGCTCGTCAGGATCGGGTCCTCGGCGATCAGGACCGCCCCGCCGCGAACGATCAGGCGGTCGAAGCGGTAGCGGCCCTCGTAGAGGTCGCCGGGGACGGCGGTCAGCGGATGGCCGTCGACGTCGAGCGTGAGCGTCTGGCCGTGGTGGTCGTTGCCGGCGATCACCCACTCCGCGGTGACGTCGCCGTTGAAGACGACGCGGGCTCCGGCGAGCGAGTGGCGGAAGTCGGCCGCGGCATCGGTGATCGAATCGGTGCCCACGGCGGTTACCGTCCCCTCCCCCACCGCGAGCAGCTCGGTCGGCTGCGTGGAGGTTGACGTCCCGTTGTCGACGATCAGGGTGCCGTACACGCCTCCGTCGGCGAGCACGTAGATCGTGCCGGCGGCGCCGTCGCGCACGTCGATCGCTCCGGTCACACCCGGGCCACCGAGCGCTCGGGTGCGGGCGATGAGCCCCTCGTCGATTTCGCCACCGCGCAGCGCGATGCGCCCGCCCGATCCCTCGACTGCGCCGCCGGCGTCGATCGAGCCGCCGCCGGCTAGACGCGCTCCGGCGAGGGCGATCGAGCCGCCGGCCCCACCGGTGCTCGTCAGCGTGCCCACGCGCACGCCCCGGCTCGCCACCTCGCCGTCCACCACGATCGAGCCGGCCGCGGTGATCCGAACCGCGCCGCCGCCCGCGCTCGAGCCGCCGCCGGCGCCGCCGGCGCCGAGGTCGAACGGCGCGAAGAGCGAGCCGTACACCGGGCTCGAACCGTCGTAGTCGCCGCCGCGGCCGCCGTGGGAACCGCCGCGCCCGCTGGTCGGACCCTCGGCCGGGTTGTTGAGATGGCCGCGGCCGAGCGTGTAGCCACGGGCCGAAACATCGACCCGGGCGCCACAGGCCACGTACAAATCGCGGTCGAGCGTGAGGTCCAGGCCCTCCGCCGGGCTCGTCGCGGTCGAGAACGGATGGGCCACGACGCCGCGGTCGAGCACGACGAGATCGCGGAAGCTCTGCGGCGCGGCGATCGTCAGCGTCGCGCCGTCCACGATCACCGACTCGCCGGCGTGGGCCGGCGCCGAGAGCGTCGTGTTCGTGGTGTAGACCACGCCCTCGACGATCGCGACGGACACGGAAGCCTCGTCGGTCTTGCCGCCGAAGTCCGAGACCACGGCGCGCAGCTCGAGCGTGTCGCCCTCGACCGCGCCGGCCGGGGCATCGAGCCGGTAGGTGTAGGGCGCGGTGAAGTCGGTCGCCACCGGCGTCGGGTCCGTGCCGAGGAAGAACTCGACCTTCTCCACTCCCTGGTCGTCGACCGCGTCCACCGCGACGTCGATCCCGGTGCCCGGGGCGAGCAGTGCCCCCGCGGTCGGGCAGAGGATCGCGATCTCCGGCCGGTCCGGGTCGGCGAGCGGCAGCACGCGAACCGTGCGGACGAAGCTCGCCTCGTTGCCCGAGGTGTCCAGGGCGTCGATCGTGATCGGGAGATCCGTGGGCTCCTCGACCGCGGGCGCCGGAACGATCCAGCGGTAGGGCACCGCGGTGCGGGTCGCGCTCTGCTCGCCGAAGTGGAAGGTGACGCTTTCGACCTCGAGGTTGTCCGTGACCGCGGCGGTGATCGTCACCGAGTCGCCGGCGACCAGCTCGGTGCCCTCGGCCGGGGTGACCGTGCCGAAGACGGGCGCCTCGGTGTCGGCGACCACGGTCACCCGCACCGGCGCGGTCTCGGTGACCTTGCCGAGCACGTCGGTCACGCGCAGGACGACCTCGACGAAGAGCTCGGAGGGGACCGTCGGGATGGTGAAGGTCCGCACGAGGTCGAAGGTCGGCGGATCGCCGGCCGGGGTGAAGTTCTGGGAGATGGTCACCGCGCCGGTCACGATCAGGCGCACGAGGTCGATGCCCGTGGCGTCGGCGGCGTGGCCGGTGACGGTCAGCACCTGCTCGACGGAAATCTCGTCCGGCGGGTCGAGCGTCAGCGTCACCTCAGGCGGCAGGTCGGGAAGCACCGTGCGGGTGACCGCGACCAGGGCGCCGGCGTTGTCCACGTCGTCGATCGCGGCGGCGGAGAGCTCGACCGTCCCCGCGGTGGCGTGGGCCTCGGTCGGCGCGAAGAGGACCTCGAACGGCGCCGTGGCGTCGGTGGCGATCAGCACGCCGCCGGCGAAGAAGCTGACCGAGGCGATGTCGGGGCTCTCGATCGGGGTCGCGGTCAGCGTCACCGCCGCGCCCTCGGTGAGGGGACCCTCGGGGACGACCAACTCGATCACCGGGGGCTCGGTGTCGAGGGTCTGGAACGTCGCCTCGAACGCCGCCGCCATGGTGTTGCCCGAGCGGTCGCGGACGCCCTGGACGACGAGCCGGTGGGCGTGGTCGGGCGCGAGCGCGGCGACCGGGGTGATCAGGACCTCGCGCTCGGAGGGCTGGAGCGTGAACGTGGTGGTCACGCCCGTGCCGGCGGTCTCGTCGGTGAGCTGGAGCGCCGAGCCGGAAAGCGACACCAGCTCGACCGGCTCGGAGAAGGTCACCGCGAGCTGGATCTCGACCGGCACCTGGACCGCGCCCGGGTCGGGCACCAGGTCCACCACCACCGGCGGCGCGACGTCGCGAGTGGTGAAGCTGGTCTGGATCGCCTGCTGGAGGTGGCGGCCGGCGGGGTCGCGCACCGCGGTCGAGACCTTGACCAGGTAGCTCGTGAAGCTCGAAAGCGGCTGGTTCGGGGTCAAGACCACGGTGGCGCCGCCGTCCTCGAACGTGCCCGCCACCGCCACCCCGGAGCCGCCGTTGCGGCGCAGCTCGACCCAGCTCGAGGAAAAGGCGGCGGTGTCGATCGGCTCGGAGAAGCGCACCCGCACCACCTGCTCGACCGGCACCGCGATCGCGCCGGAGGCGGGGAGGATCTCGATGAGCTGGGGATCCGCGTCGTCGAGCACCAGGGTGCCGAGGTCGACCACCTGCCCGTCCGCGGCGATGGTGCCGAAGACCCGGAGCGTGCCGGGGCCGAAGCTCTCCTGGAAGTCGAGCGTGAAGCTCCCGAGCGGGATCGACGGGAACGAGAACGTCCCGTCGGGGTCGGTGGTGACCGTGTAGGTCCGGCCCGAGCGCTGGAGCACCGCGAGCGCGCCGGTCGCCGGCGTGGCGCCGTCGGCCAGGAGCACCATGCCGCGCACCTCGCCCGAAGGCTGGAGCTGGACGGTCAGCTCGACCTGCTCGCCCTCGAGCGCGAGCGCGCCGGTGGTCGAGCCGGTGAGAAGCGTCGCCGGGTCCGTCGCGAAGGCCGACAGCGACCCCGCGCCGACGTCGTCGAAGGCGACCGTGTTGCCGCCGCCGGTCGGCGCGGCGAAGCGTTGGAAGCCGTAGAAGCCGCGGCTGGTGAGGCTGACCTCGGCGCCGACCACCGGGGCGCCGCCGCTGTCGACCACGGTGATGCGCACCCGCCCGATCGGCTGTATGCGGACGTCGACGAACGCCTCCTGCCCCTCGAAGGCGAGCTGGCCGGCGGCCTCGCCGCGGTGCAGGCCCCCGGGCTCGGTCGCCGAGAGCAAGAAGGTCTGCCCGGCGAGCACGTCCTCGAAGTGGTAGGCCGGAGCCAGCCCGGAGCCGATCACCTGGCCGCCCTGGGTGATGAAGACGTTGACCGGCGTGAACGGGCCGGCGGGCGCCCCGACGGGCGCGAGCGCGGTGCCGGTCACCGAGCCGGCCTCTTCGAGGAAGAGGTCGATCGTCACCTGCTGGTCCTCGGTCACGATCTCCCCGGCGCCGCCCGCGCGTCGGCGGCCGCCCGGCTCGCGCGCGGCGAGCGTGAACGTGCCTTGCGGGATGCCGTCGAAGAGGTAGTCGCCTTCCACACCGGTCGAGGCGTAGGTGGTCAGCGAGATCAGGCTCCGCGTGTCCAGGCGCACCGTCGCGCCCGGCACCGGCACGCTCGACCGCGGCTCGTAGAGGTGACCGTCGACCGACCCGCGCGCCTCGAGCACCACCGTGCGGTCCTCGACCTGACCGTTGGCCGAGATCGTGATCCCGCTCACCCGGCCGGCGCGGCCGGTCGCGGGATCGAACACCCCGATCTCGTAGGTTGAGAGCGGCAGGAGCGTGAAGGCGAACGCGCCGTCGGCGTCGGAGTTGCCGCTGTCGAAGAGGCTCGAGCGGTAGAGCCGGACCTGGGCGTTGGCAACCGCGGAGCCATCGACCGGCGAGACCACCCGGCCGGTGATCTCGCCGGTGTCCTCGAGCCGGATGACGACGCCGGTGATCTCCTCGCCCTCTTCGGTCAGGTCGACCGTGGTGCGGCCGCCGAGGCCACCCAGGGCCGGCGCGCGGGCCGAGAGCGAGATGCGTCCGGCGATGACGTTTCCGAAGTGGAACATCGCCGCGCCGTCGGTCTCCTGGATCAGCGTGCGGTTGGGGAACTCGCTCTCCTGGAGCGTCACCGTCGCTCCCGGCACCGGGGCGCCGTTGGCGTCCTCGACCGATCCCGCGACCGACCCCTGCTTGGGCAGGACGAGCTGGACCTCGAGGTGCTGGCCGAACTGGTGGAAGCTCACCCACACCCGCGCCTTGCGGAACACCATCCCGTCGTCGAACGTGGCGTCGATCGGGAACGGCCGGCTGACCGCGGTCGGCGGCACCAGCTCGAACGTGAACCGGCCCTCGGCGTCGGTCGTGAGGTCGAAGACCGAGAAGTTCGGGTGGTGCAGCTCCACCCGCGCGCCTTCGACCGGGGTTGTGCCGTCGTGGTCGAGCACGACGCCGGCGATGTCGCCGTTGCGCTCGAAGATCAGCTCGTGCTCGGCGATCTCGCCGTGGCTGACCAGCTCGCCGCGGACCGTCTTCTGGCCGTGGAACGCGTTGAAGACCGTCAGCGTGTAGTCCCCGATCAGCACGTTCGGCAGCTCGAAGAAGCCCTCGGCGTCGGTTTCGACGTCGTGGCTTTCGAGGTCGAGGCCGACCAGGCCGAGGCGCACCACGGTCGTCCGGTAGCGCACGATCGACAGCACGCCCTCGAGCTCGCCGCTCTCGTTTCTGGCCAGCACCTGGCCGCGGATCGTCCCGCGCTTGACGCGGATGGTCACGAACGGCGTGTCGCCCGGGAACTGGACGTGGGCGATCGCGATGCCGCCGTCGAGGTTCTTGAAGCCGTGCACCTCGTAGACCCCGGGCGCCATGTTCGGGATCACGAAGGTCCCGGAGAAGTCGGTGAACGCCTCCTTGAACCATTGCTGGTCGGAAAGCGCGAGGTGCACGGTCGCAAACGACACCGCGGCTCCCGACTCGTCGAGGACCTCGCCGGCGATGCCGCCCGACGCCGCGGGGCGCTCGAACACCAAGTCGCGCACCGCCGTCTCGCCGTCGACCACGGTGATCTCGGCCGCGGCGAACTCCCGCCGGCCGAGGTCGGCGGCGTGGATCTCCTGCAGGCCCGCGAACACTCCCTCCAGCCGGTAGAAGCCCTCCGCGTCGGTCGTGGTGTTGAACGGCGTGCCGTTGGCCCACACCACCGCCATCGCCGCCGGCGAGAGCGACCCGTCCGGCTCCTCGCGGAGGACGTGGCCCTCGACCGTCCCGCGCTCGTCGCGCAACAGCACGTCGACCTCGGTGATCGAGTCGGGAGCGATCTCGAAGAAGATGCGCGCGCCGCTCCTCCCAGTGTCGCCCGAGAACGCCTCGATCTCGGCCTGGCCGGCGGGCACGGTGCCGAAATCGAACCCGCCTTCGATCCCGCTCCGGCGCACGCCGAGCAGGTGTCCGCCCGAAGAGAGCGCCACCCAGGCCTCGGCCACCGGCGTCACCCCGTCAGGGTCGTAGACCGTGCCGCGCACCTCCCCGGTCTGCTCCGGGGACAGCCGCACGATCACCAGGTCGCGCTCGACCACGCTGCCCGCCGAGGCGATCTCGACCGTCGCGGCCGCGGCGCCGCCCTCGCCGTCGGTCGCGGCGACGGTGATCGTGCCCACCGGGAGGTCGCCCACCTCGTAGTTGCCGAGCGCGTCGGTGTTGGCCCGGCGCCCCTCCTGGAACGCCGGGCTCACCGCCTGGACGATCAGGCCCTCCGGCACCGTGCCGTCGTCGTAGGTCACCCGGCCGCGGACCACGCCGCGGCCGAGCATCACCACGTCGAGGCTGACCGTCTCCCCGATGAACCGGACGCGGCCGCGCGCGTTGCCCTTCTTGCCCGATTCCGGGTCGTGCGCTTCGAGTCTGAAGAGATCCCCGCACCGGGTCTGGCGCACGTAGTCGAAGAGGAACTCTCCGGCGGCGTCGGCCCTCACCGCCGCCGTCCGGTGCGCGCGGCAGGTGGTCGCGCAGATCGGGCAGTGGTCGACCTCGACCAGCTCGACCGTCGCGAACGGCGCCGGCTCGCCGTCGGGGCCGATCACCCGGCCGCGCACGAGCGTGCCCGGCATCGTCACCGTGGTCACCACGTCGACGTCCTGCTCGACGATCTCCTCGCCGCTCGCCGCGGCGACGTCGCGCACGGTCAGAACCTGGCTGACGTAGGGGCTGATCGGGTTGTCGTAGACCACCCGCACGACGCGGCTGTTGAACAGGCCCGCGAACCGGTTGTCCCCGAACTCGCCCAACAGCAGGCTCGTCAGCTCCGCCTCGGCCGGGATCAGGCCGCCGTTGCCCACCTTGCCCGGGATCGTGAACCGCTCCGGGTCGCGCGGCAGCAGGCTCGTCAGGTCCACGTCCTGGCTGAACAAGACCTCGATGACGTGGCCCGAGGGGTCGCTCTCCGCGTTCTGGACCGCCGCCACCGCCACGAACGGCCGCGGCGCCAGCTCGTCGAGGTCGCCCGGGATCAGGTCGTCGACGATCCCGTCGCCGTCGGCGTCCAGTGAGAGTTGGAAGGTGGTGTCCGCCGCGAGGTAGGCGACCACCGCCTCGCCGCCCGGCCCAAGCTGGACGTTGTCGAAACGCACCACCCGCAGGTCGCCGGCGGCGTTGGGGATCAGCACGGTCAGGTCCGCGAAGCCGCCGGGACTCCCCTCCGCGACCGTCACTCGCACGCGGTAGCCGCTCTGCTCGGGCACGGCGAGCAGCGCCAGCTCGGCCGCGCCCAGGTCGTAGAGGTCCGCGAACGAGAGATCCCGCAGCCGGTCCGCCTCGACACCCGAGCCCGCGACCGCGCGGCCGGTCATCCGGCTCTCGACGCTCAGTCGCAAGCCCTCGCCCTCGACCAGCGCCGCCTCGAGCGGGCCCAGGAACGCCGTGGTCGACGCGAAGCGCTCGAATGCCTCCTCCGCCGATCTTGCCGCCGCCTCGGCGGCGAAGACCTCGGCGAGCGCCGCGCCCAAGAGCGCGCCCTTCTGCGTCGTCCGGCGCAGCAGGTCCCACTCCCAGTCGCCGTCGCGCGCGCCGATCCACTCGGCGGCGAGCACCGCCGCGGCGTCGAACGGCTCCTCGCCGAACGTCACGTGGCGTCCGGCCTGGGCGAGCTGGTAGACCCGCTCGTCGATGCGCTCGCGGGTGACGTTGGGCAGATCCGGGTTGAGCAGCGCCGGCGGCGCGGTCGCGATCGAGAAGCCCAGACCGATCAGGCTCAGCGCGTGGCGCACCACCGCCGGCGGCAGGTTCTCGGTCGAGCGCGGCAAGACGATCGAGGTCGGCGACAGCGGGATGCCGTTTTCGCCCACCCCCACCGTCAGCTCGAACGTCGGGTTGACGTGCTGCGTCGAGCGCACCGAGGCCGCGGTCACCCGGCCGGTCCGCAGCGACCGGAGCCGGAACTCCACCACCTCGGAGTCGCCCGGCAAAAGCGTCTGGATCGTCCGCTGCGCGGTGCCGATCACCGCGACCCCGGAGAGGCCCGCGACCGGGAGCCGGAGGGTCAGCAGGTTCGCCGGTGAGGTCGAGGTGTTGGCGAGGGTCAGGAACAGCGAGTACTCCTCGTCCACGCGCACGACGTCGGGGTGGGTGATCGTGATCCCGAACGTCGGATCGCGCACCACCACCGCGCCCCGCGCCCGGCCGACGATCCGGCGGATCCCGCCGGGCAGGCCCTCGAGCACCCCCTCGAGGTCCATCTCGACGACGTGGGTGCCTTCCTTCAGCCCCTCGAGCAGGAACTCCGCCTCGCCTGCGGCCTGGGCGATCAGGAACGTCAGGTCGTCCGCCGTCCCCACCTCGCCGTCCGGGCCGGGCACCCGCACCGGAACCGGCACGCCGAGCGGCGTCGGCGGGATCGTCTCGGCTTGGCGCAGGCCCGCGGGCACCCGGATCTTCGCGGTCAGGTCACGCACCGTCAGCGGGTCGCCCGCGGGCGCCCCGTTCTGCACCATCAGCACGACCGAGAAGAACTGGTGCAGCAGACCCAGGTCGGTGGGGAACAGAATCACGCCCGGCAAGGGCGGCGGCTCCTCGATCGTGCAATCCCCTTCCGGGTCCTCGCAGCCGCCGGCCGGGTCGCTCCCCGGCGCCGGCGGGAACTCCATTCGGAACGGCGCCATCGGCGGCGGGTGGAACCGCGGCCGACTCCCACCGATGCCGCCGCCGCCGCTGAACACCTCCGGCAGCCGGCCCGGCGCCCAGATCACCGGCACGTTGTAGTCGAGAACGTCCCCCTCGACCGCGAACCCGAACGTGAAGTTGAAGGCCTGGAAGCTGTCGTCGTCGACCACGATCCCGTAGGCGCGGATCTCGTCGAGCGTCAACGGACGCGACGTCACCCGCGTCACCAGGACCTGCGTCACCCGCACCACCGCCGAGCGCGGCGAGGCGTAGGCGAGGAGCTCCCCGCCCTGGAGGAGGCGGATGTTTTCGAGCAGGTACTCGCCCTCGAGGCGCAGGCGCGGGATCCGCAACGGCGCGCCCGGCACCGTCTCCAGCACCAGGACGCCCTCGATCTGCGGACCCCTGAAGTCGGCGAGCACCCGCAGGTCGGCGGGGAGCTGGCCCTGCTCCGGGTCGTAGCCCTCAAGCCGCGTCTCGACGATCGTCGGCGTGTCGAACGGGACCGTCTGCGATTCCGGGCTGACGATCAGCTCCGTGCCGGCGATCAGGAGCTGGCCGCTCCCGAGATCGGCGGCCTGAGCCGGTCTCGCGCCCGCCACCACCGCGAGGAGAACCCCCGCCACCGCGGCGCCCACCCTACGGGCGACGATCCGATCGCACGACCCCCGCTTCACCACCACGACTCCTCCCCTCCGGCTCGCCGCGACCGCCGGGTCACGGAGCCGCGCTCGGCGTTCAGATCACTAGCAGGAGGCTCCGCCGAGCCGAATCAGCCTCCTCGAACGCAGGATCCGCTCTGAAGCGAATTCCTGACTCTAACTGCTCGCTCACTCAGACACCACATCGACCGCTCCGGTTCCCTCCGATCCCGCACCGCCCCTCCGGGCACCGAGCCCCACCACCGCCTCACCGAGCTCTCTCGCGGCCAGGAACTCGGCCGCAGTCACCTGGCCACCCCCGGCCGGCTGAATTCGCAGCCGCAGTCGATTCCCCGCGATCTCGATCGCCTCCCGCCACCCCCGAAGCCGGGAGCGCGCCGCCGCGTAGGCCAGTGCGGCCACGGCGTCGCCTGCTGTGCCGAAGTCGAACCACCCTTCCAGCCACTCCCCGCCTGGACCCATCGACCAGCCCGAGAGTTTTCGCAGACGGCTGCGGGCTTCCTCGGGGCCGAGCGCCACGGGGCCCCGGCCTCCCCTGCTCCCTCCGCCGAGCGCGCCCGGTACGTCGATTCCCTCCGCCGGCGTCTCCGCGTCCTGGGCCTCCCTCGCCTTCCCCCTTCTCCTCCGCACACCTACCCCCTAGGCCGCTCCACTGGACGATTCTCTCTTCCGGCATAGATCGTTACCTATCTGAGCAAAACAGACGCCGCTTGTCAAGCCCCCGCGAACCCACTGCAATTCCGGGCGTTTTCCGGCGGCACTCCGCCACAGCGGGCCGCCCGCCCGTCGCGGACCCGGCACCCCGCGGCTTCGACGGTACCCTCTTGTCTTGAGCCCACAAGACGTGGTATACACCCGGCTTGTCTTAGATGAACAAGACGATCGGCCGCCGCGGCCGCCCACCCAGGAGGTACTGGAATGCACGCTCAAGAGCCCAGCCGCAGCCGGGTGCTCCTCGTCGCCTCGATGCTGCTCGTCGCCGCCGCCGCGCCGGCTCTGGCCGGCGGCACCGGCGGCGGGTCGATGCCCTGGTCGGGGCCGCTCTCGACCCTCTCGGACGACCTGACCGGCCCGACGCTCGCCGTGCTCGTCGGCATCGCGGTCATGGCCGGCGGCGTGGCCTGGGCGTTCTCGGACAGCCAGCGCGGTCTCCTCCGCGTCGCCAAGGCGGTGCTCGCGGCGATCCTCGCCGGCGGCGGGGGGGCGGCGCTCTTCGCCGCGCTCGGGATCTCCGGCTCCTGCATCTAGGCCGATGGACCCGAACAGCCAGGGGGTTCGCCTCTACCCGGCGCTCACGCGGCCACAGCTCGTCTCGGGCATGGAGCGGCAGATCTTCATCCCGCTCGTGCTGGCGGCGATCTACCTGCTGCCGCCGCTCGCGTTCCGGTTCAACCTCGTGACGCCGGCGATCTCGGTTCTGATCGTCTTCGTCCTCTTCCCGCGGCTCCGGCGCCTGGCGCGGCGCGACCCGCACCTCTTCGCCGCGCTCCCGGGGCACCTCCGGCACGCCGGCTTCTACCCGGTCCGGGTCCACCATGCCCGCCCGCGGCCGCGCGCGCGGCGCACCCTCTGAGGTCCATGAAGCTCCTGGCCGCGCTGCGCGAGGTGCGCACGGAGGAACGGTCGCTCTTCGACCTTCTGCCGTGGGATCTCTTCGTCGCCCCCGGCGTCCTGCGCAACTGCGACGGCGCTCTCACGACCACCTTCCGCTACCGCGGCCCCGATCTCTGGTCGGCGACCGCGGGGGAGCTGGAGGCGCTCGCGCAGCTCGTCGCGCGCTTCCTCGACCGCCTGGGCGGCGGCTGGCTTCTCCATTGGGACGCGGCGCGCCTCCCGGCGCCGGGGTATCCCGTCCCCGGAGCCTTCACCGACCCGTTCACCTTCGCGGTCGATCGCGAGCGCCGCGCGGCCTACGAGGAGAGCGGCCAGCGCTACGTCTCGCGCTTCCACTTGACCCTGACCTGGCGCCCACCCGACGGCGCGCTCGGCACGGTCAAGGAGCACCTGGCCGACCGCGGCCGCCTCCGCCGGCAGGAGGACGAGATCCTCGCCCGCTTCCTCCACGAGACGACCGAGCTGGAGCACCTCCTCGCGAGCGGGCTCGACCTCGAGCGCCTGGGCTCCCCCGAGGTGGTCGAGTACCTCCACGGCTTCCTCAACTTCACCACCCAGCCGGTCGCGGTCCCCGAGTACCCGGTGAGCCTCGAGCCGCTTCTGATCTCCAGCGACTTCGAGCTCGGAAGGGAGATCCGGGTCGCGGACAAGCGCGTCGTCATCCTGCGCGTCGGCAACTACCCCGCCGCCGTCCGCCCGGGCGCCTTCGACTGGCTCAACCACACGCCGCACCCCCACCGGTTCGTGGTGCGATACCTCCCGCTCGACCGCCACCGGGCGACCGCGGCCATCGAGCGCCGGCGCATCGGCTGGAAGAACGCCGGGTTGAAGCTCCGGGATCTCCTGGCCGCGGTGACGACGAGCCCGGACGAGGCGATCAAGACCGCGGAGAAGCAGCCCCGCCACGACCGCCAGATGATGGCCGAGTGCGACGAGGCTCTCCTCGAGATCGAGACCCTCGACAGCTCGGCCGGCTACCTCACGCCGGTGCTCCTGGTGTGGGACGCCGACCTGCGCGCGGCCGACGAGCGCGCGCTCGCGCTCACGACCGAGATGCAGAACCGCGGCTTCACCTGCTGGCGGGAGACCTGGAACGCGCCCGAGGCCTTCCTCGGCTCGATCCCCGGCTGCGGCATCCCCAACATCCGCCGGCCGCTCGTCACCCACCGCGCGATGGCGGCGATGGCGCCGACGACCTCGGTCTGGCTCGGCCACGTGAACCACCCGCACCCGAGCCTGCGCCAGTACCCCGCGCACGCGGTCGCCTCGAGCACCGGCTCGACCCCGTTCCACCTGTGCCTCGCGGGCGGCGACGTCCAGCACACGCTCGTCGTGGGCCCCACCGGGAGCGGTAAGAGCACGCTCGTCAACTTCCTGATCGCGCAGTACTTCCGCTACCCGGGCGCGCGCGTCTTCAGCTTCGACAAGGGCTACTCGCAGCTTCTCCTGGCGCTCGCCGCCGAGGGTCACCACTACGCGCTCTCGGCCGAGGGGGCGCTGCCGGGCGGGCGCGCCGGTCTCTCCCTCGCGCCGCTCGCGCGGATCGACGGCGCAGCCGGGTTCGAGCGCGCGCTCGCCTGGCTCGAGGAGGCGATCCACCTCCAGAACCACGAGGTCGACCCCGCCGACCGCGAGACCCTCCAGCGCGCGTTGGAGCTTCTCCGCGGCGGGCGCGACCGGTCGCTCTCGAACTACCTCTTGAAGCTCCAGAGCCAGCCGCTCCGCCAGGCGCTCGCGCGCTTCACACGGAGCGGCCCGCACGGCGCGCTCTTCGACGCCCACGAGACGCCGCTCCGGTCGGCCCGGCTCACGGTCTTCGAGCTCGAGCACCTCCTGCCCCTCTCCCAGGCGGTCGTGGCGCCGGCCGTGCTCCATCTCTTCGGCGAGATCGAGCACCAGTTGACGGGCGAGCCCACCCTCATCGTCTGCGAGGAGGCCGCGAGCTACCTCGACAACACGCGCTTCGCCGAGCGGCTCACCACGTGGCTGCTCCAGCTCCGCAAGCAGTCCGCCGGCGTCGTCCTCGTGACGCAGATGCTCTCGACGCTGCTCCAGTCCTCGCTCGCGCCGGCGGTCCTCGAGAACTGCCCGGTCCGCGTCTACCTGCCGAACCCCGCGGCCCGGGAGGAGCACACGGCGGCCGCCTACCGGCGGTTCGGCCTCAACTCCCGCCAGATCGAGATCATCGCCGGCGCCACGCCCAAGCGGGAGTACTACGTCGCCACGCCGGCCGGCGCGCGCCTCATCAGTCTCGACCTCTCCCCCGCGTCCCTCGTCGTCCTCGGCGCCGCCGGGACGACCGCGCAGGAGATGGCGCGGGACTACGACCCGGACGACCCCGGCCGGTGGCTCCGCGAGCTCTACGCGGAGCACGGCCACCCCGACTTCCTACCCAAGGAGGCCGCATGAAACGCCCGTCCGCCCGCCTCGCCGCCCTCGCCGCCCTCGTCGCGCTCCTGCTCGCCGTCGCCGTCCCGACGCACGGGCAGTTCGCGGTCTTCGACGCCGCCAACTGGGTCGAGAACTTCCGCACCGCGATTCAGACCTACATCGAGATCGTCCAGCAGATCGAGGAGCTGATCCAGCTCTACGAGCAGCTCGAGACGATGTACCAGAACCTCAAGGCGCTCGAGGACGCCGACTGGAGGGAGATCGGCACCCTGCTGCTGCGGCTCGACCAGCTCCTCGCGCAGACCGAGGGCGTCCTCTACTCGATGGAGCAGCTCGAGTCCCGCTTCCGCGAGCTGTTCCCCGGCGCCGAGCCCTCGCTCACCCTGCGCGAGGACACCCTCGAGCGCGCCTGGGCGACGCTCGAGACCGCGCGCGCGGCGCTTCTCTTCACGCGCGACCTCTCGATCGACAACCGCGACAGCCAGTTGACGATCGCGACGCTGCGCGACCAGGTCCTCGAAGCCGAGGGCAACCTCGAGGCCCTCCACGGCGTCTCGATCCAGCTCCAGTACCTCGGCGAGGAGATGTCGAAGAACACCCACCAGCTCTTCGTCCTGACCAACCTCGCCGCCATCGAGGCCGCGCGCAAGGCCGAGGATGAGGCCGCGGCCGTCGCCACGTTCGAGGAGCTGGTCGAGGCCGCCAGGCGCACGCCTCCGATCTACGACGCCGGGACGATGATCCCCGTCGTGCCGCCGGTCTTCGGTTGGTAGCCATGAAGCGCGCTCTCCTCGCCTTCGCGCTCCTGGCCGCCGCCTGCGGCGGCGGGGGGGCGCCGCCGCGCCTGTCGCTCGCCGCCTGGATCGACGAGGCCGAGCGCGACACCCCCCGCTGGCGCGAGGCGATCGCCTGGTGCGAGGCCCGGCCCGACTACGCGCGCTGCCAGGCGGTCCTCCGCGCCCAGGGCGAGCTGACGCTTCGCCAGCTCCTGAAGCCGCGCCGGCCCGCTCCCGACTACGACGAGGCCGAGCACCTCCCCGTCGTTCCCGACGGCATCGAGGAGACGACCCCGTGAGCGACTTCCTGCTCGACGACGTGGTGCGGCTCTTCGCGAACGCGGCGCCGGTTTTCCTCGGCCGGCTGACTCCGATCATCCTCGCGCTGCACGTGGCGCTCTTCACGCTCCAGTTCGCGTGGGACCTCATCCGCTGGAACCTCTCCGACAGCAGCACGATCGCCGGGGTGGCGCGGAAGCTCCTCGTCTTCCTGATCACCTACGGGCTCATCCTCATCCTCCCATTCTGGCTGCCACCACTCCTCCGCGGCTGGGAGGAGCTCGGCCAGCTCGTCAGCGCGATGCCCGGCCTCGGACCCTCGGCCATCTTCGAGCAGGGGATCGCCCTCGCGTTCGAGGTCTACGACTCCTGGAGAGAGTTCGCGATCCTGATCCTGCCCGGGGTCAACGCCCTGCGGCTGATCGTCTTTCTCGCCACGCTCGTCGCCTGGACCGTCATCGCCTTCCACCTGGCGAAGCTCCTGGTCGAAAGCGCGATCGCCATCGGGGGCCTGCCGATCATGCTCGCGTTCGCCGGCCACAGCGTCACGTTCGGCATGGCCGAGGGCTTCTTCCGCTACCTGATCCACCTCGGCGTCCGCATCTACGTCACCTACCTCCTCGTCGGAGTCGGGCGCCACCTCGCCGTCGAGTGGGCGCAGGACATCCAGCTCACGTTTCCCCTCGAGATCATGACCGAGTCGGTCACCCTCGCCGCCGGCGCCGCGCTCTTCGCTCTCCTCGTCGTCGCCCTGCCGCGCACGATCGCCCACCACGTCGCCGGCGGCGTCTCCTTCGCCGGTCTCAACCCCATGGGGCATCGTGACGCATGAACGAGCCGTCCGCCGCCGGGGCGCCCCGCGACGTGCGGGTCGTCCCGAGCCGAGCCTCGACCGAGGTCCTCGCGGCAAGCGCGGACGCGCCCTACCTGCGCGCCCGGGAGCTCCGTGCCGACCGCTACCTCGACCTCGCGCGGTCGATCCGCAACACGCGCCTCCTCAATGCGGCGCTGATCGTGGCGAACCTCGTCCTCGCGATCGCGGCCGTGGTCTTCGCCGGCCGCCAGGAGGTCGTCCCCTATGTCGTCGAGGTCGACCGCACGGGCGCCGCGGTGGCGGTGGCCCCGGCCGACCGCGCCGCGGCACCCACCGAGGAGGCGCTCCGCTACACGCTCGGCCTCTTCTTCCGCAACGTGCGCACGGTCACCGTCGACCAGCAGCTCCAGGAGCGCCTCATCTACGAGGTCTACGACCGGGCGCGTGGCCGGGCGGTCGCCATCCTCAACGACTGGTACCGGCGCAACTCGCCGTTCGCGCGCGCCGACCGCGGCACGGTCAGCCCGCAGGTCAGCTCGATCCTCGCCCTGACCGAGGACCGCACCACCTGGCAGGTGCAGTGGACCGAGGAACTCCGCGACCTCTCGGGGCTGAGGCTCCGGCGGGAGACCTGGCAGGCGACGGCACGCCTGACCACCGATCCGCCGGACCGCCCCGAGGAGGTCGCGTCCAACCCGTTCGGGATCTACGTCACCCACTTCGACTGGACTCGGATCGACACGGAGGAACTACGCTGATGAAGACGACCAGAATCGCCCTGCTCCTGACCTGTGCCCTCGCCGCGGGCGCACTCGCGGCGCCCGCCCCCGCGGCGGCGCAGACTTCCCCGCCGGCGGCGCCGCCGGCGGAGGCCGCCGGGCCGGCCGCGGGCAGCGTGCTCCAGGATGGAGCGATAGTAGGCGTTGACGCCGCTCACGGCGTAGCCGTAGCGGTCGCGGTGGGCGCGGTGGTGCGGGGGGAGACGCCCCACTTCGAGTACATCGCCTCCGAGACGACGAGGCCGAACCCCTCGCGGAGCGACTTCTGGATCACGACGTCCGCCGCGTTGAGATGCGCGCGCCGTGCGCCCGGGTCCTTGCGCAGCGCCGGATCGATCG
>CAZNIX010000001.1:0-61147 GCA_964573125.1 uncultured Thermoanaerobaculia bacterium | reverse complement strand
GTCGCAGGCGTCCGCCCGTGCGAGGAGAAAGGCCCTTTCCCGCACGTTGCGGGTCAGCGTGGCCGCAGCCTCGAATTCTGAACGCGCCTCGGCCAGTCGGCCGGCCCGGAACAGAAAGTCGCCCCTCGCCGCCGGCAAGGGCGCATAGTGGCGGAGGGCGTCGGCGTCGGCGATCTCGTCCACCAGTCTGAGGCCCGCTTCAGGCCCGAAGGCCATGCCGTGGGCGATCGCGCGATTGAGATCGACCACGGGCGAGGGCGCCACGACGCGCAGCCGGTCATAGAGCGCGGCGATGCGCGGCCAGTCGGTATCGGCGGCCCGGCGCGCGCGGGCGTGGCAGGCGGCGAGCGCGGCTTGCAGCACGTAGAGTACCACGCGTCGCGCGGTGAGGCCGCAGCGGTTACGACGTAGACGAAACGCTCGTCCTCCGGTCATCGAGGACACTTGACGCGGGCAGTCTGACTCCTATATAGTGCAGTCAAACATATCGGAGGCAGCCATGTTTCGGCGCGAGCTGCAGAAAGGGAGCGCGGAGCTGCTCGTCCTCTCCCTGCTCGAGGCCGGGCCGCGGCACGGCTACGACCTCGCCAAGCTGATTGCGGCGCGCTCCCAGGGCGCGCTGCGCCTCAACGCCGCCTCCCTCTATCCGCTCCTCTACAGGCTCGAACGGCGCGGCTGGATCGAGGGGCGGTGGGTCGAGCGCGCCGGCGAGCGCCGGCGGCGCACCTACCGGCTGACCGCGGGCGGGCGCAAGACGCTGGCGGCGCGGCGCCGGAGCTGGGACGAGTTCGTCCGCGCGGTCAACCTGGTCGTCGGGGTCGACCATGTTTGAGCTCTCCGGGCGGGCGTCCGAGTGGGCCGCCGAGATCCGGGCGCGCCTGGGGCGGCTCGAGCTGCCGCCGGTGCGCGAGGCGGAGATCGTTGAGGAGCTGGCCCAGCACCTCGGCGACCGCTACGCCGAGCTGCGCGCGGCGGGCGAGCCCCCGGAGGAGGCGCGCCGGGCGGCGCTCGCCGAGCTCGACGGCGACCTCGCCGGGGGACTCGCCCGGGTCGAACTCCCGGCGCGTCCGGACCCGCCCGCTCCCGAGCGCGCGGCCTGGGGCGGCATCTTCGGCGGCCTCGGCGCCGACCTCCGCCATGCCTTGCGCGCGCTCCGCCGCAGCCCCGGCACGACCGCGGTCGCGCTGCTCACGCTCGCGCTCGGGATCGGCGCCGGCGCCGTGGTCTTCAGCGCCGTCCACGCGGTCCTGCTCCGCCCGCTGCCCTACGCCGAGCCCGAGCGCCTGGTCGAGTTCTGGCTGACCGCGCCGGCCAAGGGACTGCCGGTGGTCGACCTCCCCGAGGCGCTGTACGTCCACCTCCGCGACCGCAGCCGTGCGTTCGAGACGATCGCGATCTACACCGGCACCGGGTTCAACCTCGCGGGCGGCGACGACGCCGAGCGCCTGCTCGGGACCAACGTCGCCGGCGAGTTCTTCGACGTGCTCGGCGCGCGGCCGCTCCACGGCCGGACCTTCCGCCCCGAGGAGGAGACGCCGGGCAACAACCTGGTCGCGATCCTCGGCCACGGGCTCTGGCAGCGGCGCTTCGGCGGCGATCCCGCGATCCTCGGCCGGGCGATCGACCTCGACGGGCTGCCGACGGTGGTCGTCGGGATCATGCCGCCGGGGTTCCACTTCCCCGACCGCACCGAGCTGTGGGTGCCGATCGGGGTCGACCCGGACAGCGTCGACTGCTGGTGCTACTCGGCCCTCGGCAGGCTCGCGCCGGGCGCGACCGCGGCCGACGCCGCGCGCGAGATCGGCCGGCTCGCCGACGACTTCCGGAAACTGCGGGAGCCCGCTGCAGCCGCCGGCGAGCTCTCGCTTGCGGTCACCGTGCCGCTCGCCAGCCGGCTGACCGGCGAGGTGCGGGCGCCGCTGCTGGTGCTGCTCGGCGCGGTCGGCACGGTGTTGCTGATCGCCTGCGCCAACCTCGGCAACCTCCTGCTGGCGCGGAGCGCGGCGCGCAGCCGGGAGTTCGCGGTCCGCTGCTCGCTCGGCGCCGGACCGTGGCGGATCGCGCGCCGGCTCCTCGTCGAGAGCATGCTCCTCGGCCTCGCCGGCGCCGCCGCCGGCCTGCTGCTCGCGGCGTGGGGCGCGCGGGCGGTCGAGCCGGTCGTGCTCGAGCGCCTCCCTCATCTCGAAGGGATCGCGCTCGATCGGACGGTGCTCACCTTCGCGATCGCGGCCGCCCTCGCCACCGCGCTCGGATCCGGCCTGGCGCCGGCACTGGGCGCGGCGCGGGTGCCGGTCGGGAGCGTGCTCAAGGCCGGCGCGCGGGGTACGGCGTCGCGCGGCGACCGGCGGCTCGCCCACGCCTTCGTCGTCGCCCAGTTCGCCCTCTCGCTGGTCCTGCTCGCCGCCACCGGCCTGCTCATCGAGAGCTTCCGCCACCTGCTCGCGGTCGATCCCGGCTTCCGCGCCGAGAACGTCCTCGCCGCGCGCCTCTCGCTCCCCTACGACCGGCACCCCGACCCCGCCGCGTTCCACGACCGGCTGCTCGAGCGGCTGCGCACCCTGCCGGGCGTCGAGGCCGCCGCGATCACCCAGACCGCGCCGTTCGGCCGCGGCGACCACCAGCACGAGTTCGTCGTCGAGGGGCGGGAACCGGGGCCCGGCGAGCCGATCCCGGTGGCGAGCATCCGCCCGGTCTCGCCCGACTACTTCGCCGCGGTCGGCACGCGGCTCCTCGCCGGCCGCGCGTTCACCGCGGGCGACGGCGCCGCTGCGCCGCCGGTCGCGGTCGTCGATCAGTCGCTGGCGCGTCGATACTGGCCGGACGGCGAGGCGGTCGGCCGGCGGATCCGGCACGGCGACGTCGCGAACAACCCGTGGCTGACGATCGTCGGCGTGGCTGCGCCGATCAAGCACCGCCGGCTCGACGGCCCGACCGCCCCCTACATCTACCGGCCCCACGGACAGGACCCGCGCTGGGGCGTCGACTTGGTGGTGCGCACCGCGCAACCGGCCGCCGCGATCGTCCCCCTGCTCCGGAGCGAGCTGCGCGCGCTCGACCCGACCGTGCCGCTCTACGACCTGCGCAGCCTCGCGGACGCCGTCGGCCGCTCGGTGAGCACTCGGCGGCTGACCAACCGGCTGCTCGCCGGCTTCGCCGCCGCGGCGCTCGTCCTCGCCGCACTCGGGATCTACGGCGTGACGGCGCTCGCGGTCGCCGGCCGCCGCCACGAGTTCGGGATCCGTATCGCGCTCGGCGCGGTCCCCGCCGCGGTCGCCCGCCTGGTGCTGTACCGCGGCCTGCGCCTGGCGCTGCCGGGCGTCCTGCTCGGCCTGCTCGGCGCCGCCTGGGTCGGCCGGCTCCTCGCCTCCCTGCTCTTCGCGGTCGCGCCGCTCGAGCCGCGCGTGCTCGCGGTGGTCACCGCCGTCCTCGTCGCCACGGCGCTCGTCGCCTGCGCCCTACCCGCCCGCCGCGCCACCCGCGCCGACCCGCTGGCGGCGCTGCGCGAGGAGTGACCCGCGGGACTTCGTGCAGTCCATCGAGAGGTTCGCCCAGTCGGAGGGGGCGGATCTGGCGGCCTTCGAGAAGGGGCAGCGCAAGGAGGAGGTGGCCCGGGAGCGGCTCGCGGACTTCCGCGCCGAGGAGGGGGTGCTGTTGATCGGCACGGCGCAGGAGAAGGCGGGAGTGATCCGTACCGAGAAGCGGCGCAATCCGCAGACCGGGGCGGCCAAGGCAGGGGTGGCCATCGCTGTCCTCGTGGGGCTGACTGGCACCCTGGCCTGCGACCTCCCGGCGGAGGAACTGCTGAAGAGCGACTCCAAAGGAGTTGCCATCCGCCCCGGCATGGACACGACGGTCACCGGTATTCTCCCTCGGAGTGCACGCCGTGCCTGACCGGATCGACGAGAAAGGACCAGAGCCATGCGCAAGGTGACGTTTGGCGGCGCGAACAGCCTGGACAACTACCTGGCTCGCCCCGATCACTCGGTGGACTGGCTCTTGTGGGGCGACGAGGTCGCCGCAGTCATGAAGGACTTCTGGAAGACCATCGACACGGTCGTGATGGGACGGAAGACCTGGGAGGTGGCCGTCCGGATGGGTCAGGGCACCGGTTATCCCGGGGTTCAGAACTTCGTCTTCTCCCGGACCCTCGAGACCGATCCTGGCGGGAACGTCGTCGTGGTCCGGACGGACGCCGCGGAGTTCGTCGGCGAGCTCAAGCAACAGGCCGGCAAGGACATCTGTGTCATGGGCGGGGGCGAGCTGGCGCATTCGCTGTTCGAGGCCGGACTGATCGACGAGATCGGGTTCAACATCCATCCGGTCGTCCTCGGCTCCGGCATCCCCCTGTTCCATCCCATGAGCCGGCAGATCGACCTCGAGCTACAGGAGTGCCGGCGGTTCGCGAACGGCTGCGTCTACGTCCTCTATCGGGTCAAGCACTGACGCGAAGCGCGGAGGTTCTCCGGCTGGTGGCCTTCGATCCTGCGTAGGACCGAGTGACCGCAGTCTGGCGACCGCGACTCGTAGCCGGGGCGCCTGCCTTCACTTCCCGGGCTCAATCTGCGATGTGCGACCGGCCCGCCCCGCCTTCCACCGGCGCTCCCGCTCGGCGCGAGCCGGGGATCGCCGGCGCGCCCAGCCGCGGTGCGTCCCCTACGACGTCGCGGTCCACGCGGCGACCCACGCGGCGGCCGTCCGTTCGGCGCGCACACGGGTGGTGGTCCCGACCCCGCCTCCCTTCCACTCCCAGCGCCGCCGCCACGATCCCGAGGAGCAGGCGGTCTACGAGGCGCTGGCGGTGCTCAGCCACGGTGAGCGGCTCGAGTCAGGCGAACTGCCGGTAGACGCGCCACTTGGGGTCCGGCTGGATGATGTGCTGGAGCTCGTGGGTCCGGACCTCGCCAGCGAGCTCCCCGAGGGCGGCGTCGGTCGCCGCGGGATCGGACGAATAGAACACCAGCTCGCGCATGCCACCGGTTGAGAGGGTGGCGACGTGGAGGCACTGCCGGTCCGCGCCGAGCCTCGCCACCACGAGCTCCTCGATCTCGTCGAGCTGCTCCGTCTCCTCGGCGCCAGGGAAGCCGTTCGCGTCCGGCGAATGGAGCGGAAAGGCCACGCCGACCTGGTGCGCGAAAGCGGGGTGGCCGACGGCCTCGGCGACGCCACGGTTGACCCGCACGATGAGCGGATGACCGTCGTGGGAGCCTTGCGAGAGCGACCAGCTATCGGCGACCTGGAGCTCTCGCCTATCGGGATACTTCCGCTTGAAGGGCCACATCAGCCGCCTCCTGCTTAGCCTGGACGGTCCCTGGGTTGGCCTTTTCGCCCCCGAGGGGCTGGTCGAAGCTAGCGGATGCCGGGCGTGGATTTCAACTACCGGCTCTCCGCGCTCGCGTAGGCGCAGCCATGGTCTCCGATGCGCACGGGGGGATCCGCCTCCGGAGGGCGGCCACGACTCGATCGTGCTCGGTCTGCGCGGTGCGTACGGTGAGCTCGGTCGCCTGCGACCTCTCTCATCGCCGCTGCGATCACCTCGCGCGGCCTCGTAGGAGGAGTGGCGGCGGTCCGGTCACCCGCGGCGGGGGGCTCATCGGGAGCCGGGGGCGCGTGGAGGATCGGCGCACGGCTTGGCGCAGAGCGTGGCCGCGCCGGTCGTGCATCCCAAGCCCTCGTAGCCGGTCGCGGTGGCGATGACCACGCCGCCCTTGTTGATGCAGAAGAACCCGCTGAGGGAGCAGTCGGGCTCGTCGCCGACCCAGTGGATGTCGCAGTACTCGGACTTCCGGACGTTGACACAGAGCGACTTGCTACCGGCGAAGCAGAGGCGGCCGGTGCCCCAGGCGTTGGTGAGCCAGAAGTACCAGCCCTCGTCCTCCTTGCAGTCGCTCGGAGAGGAGGAGCAGAACGGTGCCGTGCCGTACCAGCGGTATTCGATCGGCTTGCCCTTCGCGGTGACCGTGGCCGGCTGCGGCCGCTCCGTCTCGGGCTCGCCGGCGATCTCGGGCTCCAGCCGGGCGCCGTCCGGTGAGCACATCGGCTGGTACTTCGCCGGCGAGTCCGTGCGGTAGCGCTCCGCCTGGGCCGGCGCATCCTCGATCGCCGCCCACCGGGCGAGTAGCCGCTCGCGCCATTCGCGGGCGAGGGCGTCGAGATCGGCGCCGAGGACGTCCCGGTAGTCCTCCCGCGAGCCCGCCTGCTCGCGCGACGCCATCTCGAGCAGGGCCGCGTCGCCGAAGCGCCGGCCGAGATCCTCGAAGAACGAGCCGCGCAGGGCGTAGACCTGGAGCTTGCACGGGAGGTTCAGCTCGCCGTGCCGTTCGCGGAGCATCGGCATCGGCAGATCGAGGCCGGCCGCCACCCACTGCCCGGCCACCACGTCGACCGGAAAGTCGTACCAGGGAAAGCCGCGGGTCCCGTCGTTGATGCGCAGAGCGACGAGCTCGGCGAAACCCTCCTCGAAGAACCAGTCGTGATGCGGCAGCCGGTCGGCCCGGAACGAGTGGACAAGCTCGTGTGCGAAGGCGCTCAGGTAGTCGTGACGGGTGGGACCGAAGCGGTAGAGGTGGACCCGGCCTCCCGAGTCGACGTGAGGAATCCCCCAGCTCCCGTCGGGCCGTGCCGAAGGTCCGTTCATCAGGACCACCGTACGCTCCTCGCGGCGGATCCCCAGCATCTCGGCGACCTCGCGATACGTCGCCTCGCCCCACTCCTGCACCAGCTCGCGGTCTTCGGCATCCATCGCGCTATCGGTCCAGACCCAGCGCAGGTGCTCGGTCTCGGCGACGATCTCCTCGGCCTCGGCGGACGCCGCGGTCATCAGGAACAGGGTGAGGGCGAGGAATCTCATCGCGATTCGCCTCCGGGTCGGTGGATCGGTAATCAGGGGATGCACGAGATTGTAGCGCCGCCACCGGTGCGGCTGCTCTTCACCGGGAGTCGACTCCTATGCCAGGTGAGGCCTCCGGCCCGTTGTTACCAGTCGCGATAGCGGGTCGCATCCTCGGCGCTCTCGGTCGAAGTCGAGCGGACATCGCGTATGCAGCCCGGCTGGTCTCGAACCGAATGCCACACGCTGCGGTTCGAGGACGATCCGGCTCACGCGGCTCGACAGCTCCTTCGTGACCAAGTCGCTGCCTCGTTGCCGCGCGATTCCCCTTACGGGGTTCCCGGTGTGGGATCCGGGATCGGCACGCCTTCGGTCTGCGGCCACGGCAGCAGATGCGGCTGGTCGAGGGCGGAAAGCGAGAGGAAGACCTGCTGCAGGCCGAGCAGCAGCAGGGCGACGCCGGCGAGGACCAGGTACGGGCCGAGCGCGATTCTGCGGTGGTGGCGGAGGCCGCGGTAGCGGAGCCAGAGGTAGACCACCATCAGGACCTGGACCGCCATCACCGTCAACTGGAGCGTCGCCGGCCCGCCGTGATCGCCGAGCCACATCTCGGTGTAGCGCTCGAAGCGCTGGTAGCCGAGGTCGAGGTCCGGAAAGATCGCGCCCATCCAGAGCGCGAACAGCACCCACACACCGAGGTAGACCCAGAGCCAGGCGAGGCCGATCGCATTCGGATCCGGCAGGACCGCCGGCAGGGTCGGCCGACCGCGCATCGAGTTCGACCTGGAGGTCGTCGAGGGCCTCGGCCGCATCGGCGCCACGATCAACGACATGGTCCACGTGCTGCCAGCGTCACCGCGGCGAGCGCCATCCGCGAGGCGATCTCGGTGCCGGTGAGGTCGAGGGTGCCGTCGGCCGATAGCAGAGAGCTGAGATCGGTGCGCCTCGTCGCATGAGGCGTGATCCCGATGCCGTCGCGAGGAATCTCGAGGCGCCGGATCTTCTCCTCCCTCGTCCCGCCGGACCAGTTGGAGGCATCGAACTCGCCACCCCGGCCGTGAGCGACGTTGTAGGTGGCGACGATCAGATGCCCCGCCCCCTGCGCTCGAGCCGGAACATCGCCGAGCGACTCCACCGACACGGCCTGGGCCTCGGCCTGAACGCGGTGCGGCATGTAGAACCCGGCCACGACGAGTACTGCTGCGACACAGCCGCTCAGCCAGACCCTGGTGCTCCGCCAGCGCTTTCGTCGCTGGGCGCGTCCGGAACCCGCCCTCCGCGAGAGGCCTTCGTTCATCGTCTCAGACTTACCACGGAAAGCGTCCAGAGCAAGGGCAAGGTGTGACCTCGCCAGGGCACCTCGGGCACTGCCTCGCCAGTAGCTGAGCCAGCCGCCGGTTGGCACGCGCTGACGGGTTGGTCTGGCGGGGCCGCCAGCAGGCTGGCGGCAGGGTCACCATGGCCGCGGGCGGCGGCGGGCCTCTGGTGCCCTCCCACCGGCCTCAGAGACGGCGGGCGCCTGGCGGGCTCACCACTACCACCCCCACTCTGGCCCGCGGTTCACCACCACCGCCGCCACACTGGCCGACTGTTCGCCCCATTTCGAGGGTATCGTCACCGCGGTCGTCGCCCTGCCCGGAGAGATCCGATGCGCGATTCCCGCATACCGCGGTTGCTCCTTTCGCCTCTTGTCCCGCTGTTCGGCCTCGGCTGCGCCTCGCCGCTGTCGCCCAACCTGGTCGAGATCGCGCGCCATCCCACCGGCCGCGGACCCGCTGCGGTGGCAGTGGCCGATCTCGACGGCGACGGCCGGCTCGACGCCGCGGTGGCCAACGCGGCGAGCGGCGATGTCTCGGTCTTCCTCGGGCAGCCAGCGGGCCGGTTCTCCGAGGTCTCCGGCTCGCCCTTCGCCGCCGGCCCGAACCCGAACGACCTCGCGGTCGCAGACTTCGACGGCGATGGCGCGTCCGATCTCGCGCTGGCGAACCACGACTCCGATCGCGTGACGGTGCTGCTCGCGCGCGCCGGGCGCTGGGTGCCGGCGAGCGCCGGTCCGTTGATCGTCGGCGTGCGCCCGCACCCGCACGGCATCGCGGCCGGCGATCTCGACGGCGACGGCCGACCCGACCTCGCGCTCGACAGTTGGGAGGACGACTCGGTCCACCTGTTCTGGGGCGACGGCGACGGCGGCTTCCGCGCCGGCCCGGTCCTGCAGGTCGGCGACCATCCCTACCACAAGGTCCGCTTGGCCGACATCGACGCCAGCGGGACGCTGGACGTGCTGACCGCAAACCTCCGGGGCGGGGACGTGACCGTGCTCCTGGGCGACGGGCAGGGAGGCTTCCGCCCGGCACCCGGCTCGCCCTTCGCCGCCGGCGATGCGCCGTTCGCGGTCACCGCGGGCGACTTCGACGGCGACGGCGCCGCCGACCTCGCGGTCGCCAGCTCGGCGAGCAACTCGACCGGGCGCGGGCGCGACGGTCTGATCCTTCTGCGCGGCGACGGCCGCGGCGGCCTCGCACCGTTCGGCGGTTCGGTCCAGCCGCTGCCGACCGGGGCGGCGCCGGTGGCGGTCGCCGCGTGCGATCTCGACGGCGATGGCCGCGCCGAGGCGATCACCGCGGACTACAACGGCGGCAGCGTCACCACCGCGAGCTGGCGCGAACCCGGCGCCGTGACGCGCACGGTCCCCGTCGGCCGCCAGCCCGAGGGGATCGCCTGCGGCGACCTCGACGGCGACGGCCTGGACGAGGTGCTGGTCGTGCTCGGTGGGGCCGACCTCCTGGTGATTCTGCGGCTGGCCGCCGGCTAGGATCGCGACCCGCCAGAGGGCCGTCTGGCCCGGGCACGATGGAACGCGATGGCACCTTCACCGCCCACCCCGCCCTCCGACCGCGACCGCTACGGTGCCGATCCGGAAAAGCAGCAGGCGCTTACCGATTGGGGAAGGCGGATGGAGGAGATCGCCGGCGGCGGGCCGAAGCCCGCGTGGTGGAGTTCCGGCGAGCGACACCGGCGAGGATGACCACGGGCGTATGATGGCTACCGAGGCATGGAGACGGACATGAGCGAGATCAATGAGCCCCTCAGCCGGCAGCCCCGAACCTGCCTGTCCGCTTTGCCGTATCGAGTATGCACAATGGCCATGAGGTACCATGTGGCCATCCGATCCCCGGGAGGAAGCCGTGACTGACCGGCTAGAGACGCTACGCGCCGAGCAGCGAGCCTTCGATGCCGTGCTCGAGGATATGCTGGAAAGACACGCCGGGGAGTTCGCTGTCTTCCATGACGGCGAGCCCGCCGGCTTCTTCTCCACCTACGACGACGCCTACGGCTTCGCACTGGATCGCTTCGGTCTGGACACCGTATTCCTGGTCTCGGAAGTGAAGCGTCGCCGGCCCGAGGTCACGTCGATCGCCTGGGACCTGGGAGTGATGTTTGGGGAAACGTAGGGCGGGAAGCGGATGGAGGCCTAGCACGCCGCGGGTGCCGACTCGTATTGTCGAGACCTACGGGCCAGACGTCCTCCACATCCACGGCCCCATCATCCCCGCTCGCTGGATGATCCCGATGCGCCTCGCCGAGGCGCTTCTCGATCACGGCCAGCAGCCGCCACCGCCCGTGGTCGGCGCCATCCTGCTGGACACGGCAGCCTCAGGGACCTGCATCTCCCAAACGGCAGCGGAGAGACTCGGACTCAAGCCCACCCGGATGGGGGTTGGCTACGGTGCAGGTGGCCGCCACGAGAATCCGGTCTACTTCGCACGCCTCGAGATCGCCATCTCGGGCTCTCGCGGTGCCTCCTCGCGCATCTCCCTCGAGCGCGAGGTCCAGGGCCTTCCCGACTTGGAAAAGCCGTTCGAGATGACCGGCCTCACTCGCGAGGGGAAGCCAACGGAGCTGATCGGCCTGATGGGGCGCGACCTGCTCCGGTTCGCGAGGTTTCGCTACGACGGCGTCGACGGCAAGCTGGACCTTCGGTTCGATGCGGGCCGGCCTCCGGTGGCCCAAGCGGAGAGTCGCTAGCTTGTTCCTGTCCCTAGGCTAGCCTCTGGCGCCGTTAGCGGTTTGGTGCGGAATGGCGTGGTAGGGCAAGGTATGGTTCGGTAGGGTGCCCGGGGCGAATGCTCCGGGCCTCTCCTCGTTGGATTGCGTGGGCGTACCAGCCCGCACTTCGACAGGCGATGACACCGGCGCGCCCTATCGATCCCGAGGCCCGGATCGGCTTCGTCCACCTCAAGGTCGCCGACCTCGAGCGCGGGCACTCGGCTTCTATCGCGACGGACGTTGGCGACGTCGGCCGCTCGGGCATAGGTCTCGGCGTCCATGAGCCCGAGCCGCCAGCAGGTCTTGAGCACGCCGCGAAGCGCCGAGAGGATCTTGTTAACCGTCGCGGGCGCGTAGCGCTCGACGAGATGCGCCCGCACGCGCGCCGTGTCGCGGTAGCGTAGGCGGTGCCACGGGTAGGTCCAGGGGTCGGAGGTACCGAGGAGCTTCACGATCGTCTCGAGGTAATGGTGGACCGCCCAGTAGCTCCCTCGGCTCAGGGAGTCGCGGTAGACGGCGGCGGGGTTCTCGGCGGGGTTGCGGGGCATGGGGCGGCCTCCTCTCGTGGTCCTCGTTGGGAGGCCAGTGGCTACGGGAAAACGCCGGTTCTCGTCAACCACGAGATGGCGGCGAATCGAGTCTGGCTGCGACGAGGCGGGCCTCCGGGGGAACGTGTTGCCCGCTCGCGGTGTCTACCGAGACGGCATGATGGAGTGGGGTGGTCTTCGGCTTGGGCTCCTCTTCCTGGCGTGTACGACGCTCGGCGGTTGTCTGAGCGGGCGTTTGTGGTACTGCCGGGAGGAGAGCGGGCATCGCCTGGATTCGAAACAGGCGATGGCGATGAAGATCCTACGGACCGCCACCGAAATCGAGTCACCCTACGTCGGAGATGGCGGCGCTCCGAGCTGCTACGTGGCGGCGTATCGGCGCGTCCTCCAGAGCCCGCGGGCCGACAAGCGGTTCAAGAGGTTGCTCGCCGCCGCGGAGACGCCGGCTGGTCGGCTCTACGCCCTTGCCGGCCTCTACTGGACGGACCGCGGAGAGCTGGAGACTCTCCTGCCGCAGTATGTCGCCGACAATGAGACTCGCGTCCCGCAGCTCGACACCTGCCTTTACAGCGAGGAGACCGTCGCAACCGTGGCGGCGCGGATCGAGGACGGGTTCTGGCCCAAGCAATGGGCCTACGGTCTCCCGGTCGAGAGGGTTGGGTCGCAGCCGCCAGTGACGCCGTGACCCCATGGTGGTGGCTGTCGTGGCAGACTCGGTGTCGTGCTCCCGGGGACGGCCTGACCTCATGACCGACTTGCCACCCGAATACCTCGAAGCCGTCGTCAGCGCTCTCCGAGAACAAGGCATTCGGTTCGCACCCGGCCTCACGGAATCGGAAGTCGCCGCCACCGAGTCAGCGCACGGCTTTCGCTTCCCTTCCGACCTTCGGTCAGAGGGACCGCTTGCTACGAAGAAACACGCTGATGTTCGTTACGAACGGTAACACTCCGCATGGCCTGGTGTTTCCTCCATTAGGGTGTGCCGAAGGCGCATGGCGGACTCAGAACGCCTCGGTGTCGGCGCCGCCGCAGATCTCGCCGGGCGGGTTGTGGTAGGGGACGGCGGCGCCGGTCGTGGTGTCGGTGACGGTGATCGTGTACTCGACGTCTGACAGCGCGCCGTAGAAGACCCACAGGTGGCCGTTGACGGTGGTGCCGTCGAGCGCCTTGACCACCAGCTCGAGGTTGTCGGCGTTGAAGAACCAGAAGAAGCCCGACTTGTCGGTGCCCAGCACCGCCTTGCCGGTGCCGCTGCCGCCGTTGTGCTGGTCGTGCCAGTCGACCTCGACGCGCAGGCGGCCGCCGAGCAGGCAGAGGGTCTCGGGTCCGGGCGCGCACGAGCCGCCGGTCGTGCCGGCCGCGGCGAGAGCTGCCGGCGGTTCGCCGGCCGGCAGCGACAGGGCGCGCCAGCGGCCACGCGGATCGAGCGCCTCCGCCGGTGGAGTCAGTGCAGGCTGAGCCGATGCGCTCGCCGCGCCCGGCCGGTCCCGCCGCGATTCCGCGGCGGCTGGCGTGAACGGCCACGTCACCACCACTGCGCCCGCCTCGCCCGCCGCATCGCCCGTCGAGGTGGCCGCCTCGCCCGCCACCGGCGCGACCTCGGGGAACGCCATCGTGTCGCCGACCCCGCAGACCTCGCCCGGCCGGTTGTGGTAGGTGCGGCTGCGCCGTCGGTCGGTGTCGACCACGGTGACCCAGTACTCGACGTCGGAGAGCGCGCCGTAGAACGACCAGTAGAAGCCGTTGACGGTGCTGCCGTCGAGCGCCTTGGCGATCAGCTCGACGTTGGCGGGATCGAAGAACCAGAACAGCCCGGTGCGGTCGGAGCCGGCGAGCGGCAGGGCGCCGCCGGTGCCGACGCCGCCGTTGTGCTGGTCGCGCCACAGCACCGAGACCGCGAACCGTCCGCCGGCCAGGCAGAGCGTGCCGGCGTCGGCGAGGCAGGGGCCGGCGACCGCGGGCAGCGGCGTCGCGCTCGCCTCGTTGCTCGGCGCCGAGGCGCCCATCGAGTTGACTGCCGTCACGGTGAAGGTGAACGGCGTCTCGGGCGGCAGCCCCTGGATGAACACCGAGTCGGTTCCGGCGGGCACCGAGACCGTGCCGCTGAGCGACTCCTCGGCGGTCGCGCCGGCGATCAGGAACGAGGTCTCGAACTGCGACTCGTCGCTCCAGGACAGCCGCACCCCCGACTCCGACCAGGCCTCCGCCCGCAGGTCGCTCGGTGCCTCCGGCGGGCCGAACGGCGGCAGGTTCGAGTCGAGGTCGACCGCCCACAGCTCTTCGCCGATCGGATCGCTGACGGCGTTGAACAGGAGCTGATCGCCGAGCGCGATCGGCGGCACGCCGTTGCCGAGGCCGAAGTCGTAGACCTCCAGCCCCTGCAGCGAGGCGATCCGGCGCCGACCCGCCGGCGTGCCGTCGGTGAGCCAGAGCTCCCGCTCGAAGAGCGGGTGCTGGACCAGCAGCAGCAGCCCCTCGCCGGCGCGGAACAGGTTGAAGACCTGGTGCCCGGCCGGCGGTCCGCCGGCGGCCGGGTGGGTGCCCGCCGGCGTGCCGTCGGTCGACCACAGCCGGGGGTCGGAGCCGAAGTCCCTCAACCCGGCGATGAAGAAGAGTCGTCCCGCGAACGGCACCGCCTTCGCGCTGCTGATCGAACCCATCTCCCCGGAGAGGCTGCCGAGCTCGGCGAAGTCGGTCCCGTCGGTCGCCCACAGGGTCTCGCCGTCGTGCAGCACGATCCGGCCGCCGACCGCACCGAGGATGCGGCCCGCCCCAAAGAACCTCTCGTACTCGCGCAGCAGCTCGGTCCCGCTCTCGGTTCCATCGGTTCGCCACAGGCCCTCTTGGTCGAACCCGTGGACGGCGATGAAGTAGAGCCGGCCCCCGAGCGCGGTGAAGTCGCGCGGATGCGACGACGCCGCCCCCGGCTGGATGTCGCGCACGCGCCGGGTGCCGGCGGGAGTGCCGTCGGACGACCAGAGTTCGATGTTCGGCTCGCCGCCCGTAGCCCCTGCCGTGGCGGCGAAGTAGATCCTGCCGTCGAGGACCCCCGGTCCATGCTCGAGCGTGCGGTCGGAGAACTCCAGCTCGGCGAGCTTCCGCGCCGATCCCGGTGTGCGGCCCGCCCGCCACAGTCCCGGACCGAGCACGAAGAGGTCTCCGCCGGCACGGGCGAGCGTGGCCTCGCAGCACGAGGGCGATTCGGGGACGTCGTCGGCAAAGATCCGGCGCGTGCCGGCTGTGCTGCCGTCCGTGCGCCACAGCTCGGTCCGCAGGCCGTGCTGTGTGAGCACGAAGAGATCGCCGCCCGATGCGAGCAAGTCGGTGACGTGGCCTTCCGAGTCGAGCGCCGGGATCGGACTCGTGCCGGCCGCGGTGCCGTCGGTCCGCCAGAGACGTCCGACGGACGACGCCGGGGTGCCGACCAGAGCGACGAAGAACGCCTCTCCCCCGAACTCCTCGAAACCGGCCGGGCGGGAGCCGAAGTCGCCGCCGCCCTCGGCGAGATCGGCGATCCGGAACGTCCCGGCAGCGGTGCCGTCGGTACGCCAGGGCTCGCGTCCGCCGACGGGGTCCGAGGCGTTGAAGACCGCCACGCCGTCGACGACGGCAGCGGTGGTGGTCGTCGGGATGGTCACGCCCGGCGGCAGCGGCAGCGGGCGCGTCCCGGCCTCGGTGCCGTCGCTCACCCACGCCTGGGCGGAGTTCGTCGAGTAGAGGACGACCTCGCTGCCGAGGTCGGCGAGGAACCTGGCTCCGCTGGTGCAGGGACCGGGACACAGATCGGCCAGCCGCCGGGTCCCGGCCTCGGTGCCGTCGGTCAGCCACGGCTCGCTGCCGTGCTGCGTGTCGAACGCGGCGAACAGGAGGCCGATCGAGGTCGAGGTGACCCGGCCCGGGAAGCTCGAGCAGCTCCCGGGGCAGAGGTCGAGGATCCGGGTGCCGTTCGGAGTGCCGTCGCTCGCCAGCAGCTCCACGCCGGCGTCGGCGACGGAGATCGCCGCGAAGAGCATCCCGTCGACCTGGGGGTAGAAGCTCCCGCCGGCGTCGTCGATCAGGAACACGGTGCCGGCCGCCGTGCCGTCCGTGCTCCAGAGGCTCAAGCCGGGATCGCGGATCAGGAAGAACGCCCGGCCCGAGGGGCGGGCGGCGCCGAACAGCGTCAGGGACGTGTCGTCCGGCCCGGGCCGCAGGTCCTCGACCAGGCGGGTCCCCGCGGGGGTGCCGTCGGTGACCCAGATCTCCATCCCGGCGATGCCGTCGTCGGCCGCGAGGATCGCCCGTCCCTCGTCGAGGCCGACGAGCTGGTCGATGCGCTCGAAGCTGCGGACCGGCACGGTCCCGGCACGGGTGCCGTCGCTGCGCCACAGCTCGGAGGACTCGTTGTTGACGAAGACCACGGCATCGCCGATCGAGGCTCCCGCGGGCGGGGACCCGTTCAGCTCGGCGACCAGGCGGGTTCCTCCGGGCGTGCCGTCGGTGACCCAGAGGTCCCTGCCGACGAGGAACTCCTCGAAGGAGATCAGCAGTCGCGGCGGGTCATCCAGCCGCCCGTACACGCCCTCCTGGCTGTACGGTTCGCGCTGGCCGAGCTTGTGGAAGTGGAGCCCTACCGTGCCCTCGGGCGTGCCGTCGGTTGCGAAGAACCGATCGGCCGATCTGCAGAGGAGCAGCTCACCGACCTCGCCGACGCGAAACGGGCCGAACGTCGGAGAAGACGCGGGCTGGACGTCGGCCAGGAGCCGCGTACCGGCCGCGGTGCCGTCGGTCGCCCACGGCTCGCGCCCGTGCTCGAGGTCGGTGCCGGCGAAGATCACCCGGTCGTTGACGACCCCGAGCACGAACGGGTCGGATTCGCTGCGGAACCCGCTCTCGGTGTCGTTGATGTTCGCGACCAGGTACGGCTGGGCGTCCAGCCGCGGAGCGGCGAGCAGCGAGAGGAGGCCGATCGCCCCCACCGCGAGCCCCTCTACAAGACTGTACCGGTCGTTCATGGGCGTCCCCCGCGTAGCGTTTTCGATAGCAGACAAGGATAGGCGGTCGGCGGAGCGTGTGCAAGGGCGCACCACCAGGACGTCGTCTTCGCCGCTTGCCGTGAAGGTCTCGGTCTCCGCCAGCCAGGCCATCAGCTCGTCGTCGAGACGCGCCGCTAGCCGATCCGGGTCGAGACTGCCGACGGCGTACCGGTGGGCCACCCGCGGGTGCATCTCTAGCGACAGGAGCCGGGCGCCCCGCCGCGTCGCCTCCTCCTCGATCATCAGCCCGTTGAGGAACTCGGTGCTCGGTCCCTTGGTCACCTTGGGCAGCAGGACGAACCACGGCAGCTCGAGCCGGTTCGATCGCACCAGGACGGTGCCGGCCCACGACTCCGACTCGCCGGGCCAGCCCACGTCGCAGACCGAGATCGTGCACCCCGAACCCGGGTCCGGGCGCTCGAGCAGGGTGGAGATCTGGGGCAGCTCGCGCTCATGGCCGAAGACGTGCCGCGCCATCCAGAGCCGAAGGTCCGGATCCTCCGCCGGCGAGAACCCCTGGGCGAGGAGCCGCTCGTTTCGCTCGCGGAGGCTCTTGGCTCCCGACCGCAGGGCGAGCGCCAGCCCGACGAAGGCGAGCGCGAAGACCGCCAGGATCACCCAACCGAGCGTCGCGCCGTCCATCGCTGCTCCTCCCCACCGCCTCGCTGGGCGCACGGTCCGGTCCGGCCGCGGCCGAGGGGCCGGCCCCCCACCGTATGCCACGCGCCTGGCGGCGAACAGCGCATGACGATGCAATCCGGGAGTCGCGTGCCGGGGCGGCGACGCTCTGCGGACTCCCGGGTGAGGGTCTCTCGGTCGTTGTAGTTGCCGACCAGCAGCTCCGCCGTGGCCTCGACGGGCAACCGGCCGACGACGTGGACGGGGCGGATCGTCACCACCTCGCCGGTGGCACTGACCGCGGCGAGCGACGAGAGGAGCCAGAGCGCCGAACGAGCAACCACGGGGATGATCCTACCCGTACCGCGATCGGCTGGCCTTGCCGCCCTCCCGATCTCCCGCCGCCAGCTCGACGGCACCTCTCCCTCAGCTGCGATGACCTCCAAGTCGCTTCCCCTCAGAGCCTACGCGCCTCCGTAGATATGCAGATTTGACTCTGGCTCGCACTCTGTAGCAGTCTCCGAGCCAGTGCACCGAGGAGCGTGAACGGCGACCGGCGCCCCGGCGCCGATTCGCAGTGTTTTAGCGTTCCTTGCTAGAGGTCCGAGTCTAGGCCCCGAGGGGGCGTGACTGATGGGCAAAGGCAGCTAGGGCTAGGACTCCCTCATTTCTACAGGCTAGTCAATGGACCTAGGTTCCTTCATCGCAGTCTTGTCATTGGTTGTCACTATCTTCGCGGCGGCTGTTTCCGCCGCCGGTGGCGGTGCCGTCGAGCGACGACCCGGGCATGGCTGCGTGTCAGCCCGGCGGCTTTCTTGACAGTCTCCGGAGCAGTGTTCCGAGAGTGTGGACGAGTGACCCCGCGACGGTGGCTGTGGCCCGCGCAGGCGACAGTGTCTTAGCGTTCCTTGCCAGAGCCGCGAGTCCAGAAGTCACGTCAAATAAAGCAGCCGCACTTCAAATATCTCACCCTTCGGGGAGGTGTAAGCGAGCCATGTATTATTCCAAACAAGGAACCTACACGCTAAAGTGGATACCTGCACTCATTCTATTCCTTGAACTAATCGGCCAAGCGCCTGCGAGCTATGGCCAGAACTTCGATCCCCGTATCGATGTCGCCGTAGGCGTCGCTCCACTTGGCGTAACTCTCGCTGATATTGATGCTGACGGCAGAACTGATGTAGTCGTTGCCGTTCACGAGGAGCATCAAGTGGCAGTTCTGCGCAACATCGGCGATCCAGGGGAGGTGATGCTTGCTCCGCCTGAGACCTTCCTTACGGGAAGGCATCCCCAAGGGATAATAGTTGTGGATGTGGACGGCGACGGGAAGCTCGATATTGCGACAGCCAACTCGGGACAGAACGGCGGCCAGTCTCTATCCGTCTTGCGCAATATCAGCTCACCAGGGCTGATTAGTCTGGAGCCGCATATAGACTATTTTGTCCATACCGCCCATCGAGTCCGTGCCGCCGATCTCGATGGCGATGGAAAGCTCGATCTAGCAGTGACGAGCAACGGGAGCAGCCATGTCAGTATATTTCAGAACAACAGTTCACCAGGGCTCATCTCTCTAGTGCGTCGCCTCGAGCTCTCTACAGCAAGTCATGCGCGACCTCTTGCGCTTGGCGACATGGACGGCGACACCAAAGTTGATGTAGTCGTCGCCATCACCGATACCGACAGCGTGTATGTTCAGAGAAACAGAAGCACGCCCGGCGACTTCATGTTTGATTCCGCAGTCATCTTCTCTGTTGGTGATGGCCCCGCCGACGTTGTGCTTCTTGATGCTGACCGGGATGGGTTGCTCGATGTCGCAACATCCGATGCCTTTCAGAATACCTTCACTGTTCTTCGTAACACGAGCACTCCCGGGGTCTTCTCCTTCGCGGATCCAGTGATGTTCCCGGGGGGGAGCCAGCCCGACGGCCTCGCCGCCGGTGACCTGACGGCTAGCGATGGCTTCGAACTTGCGACTGCAAACTCAGGAGGTGACACCGCCAGTATTCTTCGCAACGTGAGTATCCCTGGTACCGTGTCCTTCGTGCCAGGTCCAAGCCTACCCACAGGTCCGGTGCCAACGCAGCTAGCGATAGGCGACCTCGATGGTGATGGGGCCGAGGACCTTATCGTTACAAATGAGAGCGGTGGAAGCCTCTCCATCTTTCGCAACACTCCTGGCCTCAATTTCGTCGAATCGGCGGCGGTCGGGGACTCGTACTCCTCCGGCGAGGGCGCCGGCCGTTACGGGGCTACAAACCGGCCGGGCCAGAACATGTGCCACCGCTCCGCCCGCGCCTGGCCCGGGGACGAGCCGGGAGGCGACAGCGGCGCGGTCGCGCTCCCGGAGGCCGAGCTGCGGCACAACGTTGCCTGCTCGGGGGCCGTGGTCCAGCACCTGACGAGCCCGCGGGAGTTTCCGCCCTTCGGGGTGGGGCCCAACGCTGAGCCCGCGCAGCTCGGCGATCCACTCCTGCCCGATGCGGACGTCGTCACGATCACCATCGGCGGCAACGACGCTCTGTTCAAGAAGGTGCTTACGGAGTGTGCCTGGACCGGGTTCTTCATCGGCCCGACGTGTGACGATCCGCTCTTTATCCCCGACGGAGAACCCGGGTCGTCGCTTCGCGCGCAGGTCGAAGCCGCGATCGCGGAGTTGGCCGGCGGACGACTCGCCACCGCCTACCAGCAGCTCCAGGCAGCCGCGCCCGAGGCGACGGTCTACGTCGTCGGTTATCCGCGGCTCTTTGGGAACCCGGCCGGCGAGTGCCTTGGCAACTTCTTCCAGGAGAGCGAGCAGGAGTGGATCAACGATCTAGGGGACGAGTTGAACACCGCGATGCAATGCGCCGCCGCCGAGGTCGGGCTCGCCTACGTTGACGTGCGCGGCGCGTTCGTCGGCCACGACGTCTGCGCGGGCGGTCAGCGGTGGCTCCACGGGGTCAAGTTCTTCAATGACAGCGAGAGTTTCCATCCAAACCTCGCCGGCCAGGTGGGATACGCCCTCGCCGTCCGGGACCGGATCGAGAACCCCTCCCCACCGAGCTGCCCGTCGCCTGCGGCTGCGCGGCCGACGGCCGGACCGGTCGCCGAGCAGGGCGAGCTTCACGTCGAGGCCGAGATCGCCGGCTGCGGACTGGTCTTCCACACCTTCGTCCCGGGCCAGACGGTTCGCCTTGCGGGCGCGGGGCTCGAGCCCGCCAGCGGCGTGCTGCTGCGCCTGCTCGCGGACTCGGGCGTGTACTCCGAGAGCCTCGGGAGCGCAACGGCCGATCCCATGGGGCGGCTCGACGTCTTGGTGCAAATCGCGCCCGGCGCACCGGTGGGCCGGGCGCTGTTCAAGGCGGTAGGGACTGCCTCCTCCGGGGCCGGCATGTCTCTCTACGCCGAGGTCGACCTCGCGGCCTCGGAGGCCACCGATGCCGACCTCGACGGCTTCCCCGATCTTTGCGACAACTGCGCGGTGGTCGCCAATCCCGGACAGGAGGATGCCGACGGCGACGGCGCGGGTGACGCCTGCGACGCCTGCCCGGGTGACTCCGAAGATGACTGGGACGGCGACGGCCTGTGCGCCGACATCGACCCCTGTCCGCTCGACCCGCTCAACGACATCGACGGCGACGGCTTCTGCGCGCCGCTCGACCGTTGCCCGACCTGGCCCAACGAGACCGCGGAGGACGCCTTCAACTGCCTGTTCGCGGACACCTTCGAGACGGGCGACCTGTCGGGGTGGAGCTCGTCTTCGCCCTGAGCGTTGAGAACCCTGCGGCCCGCAGGTAGGCCAAACCTCGGCCGTAGAAACTACAGACTAACCCCTAAGCCTTGAGACCTCCGACCCTACGCGCCTGAGCGCATGTTTCGATTTGACTATAGCTGCTGTCCTGTAGCAGTCTCCGGAGCAGTGATCCCGAGAGGGAGGACGAGCGCCTGCGACGGTGGCTGTGGCCCCGCGCAGGCACAGCATTTTAGCTGCTGCTCACTAGAGATCCGATTCCAGTGGCCACGATGGCTCCAGCCGCGTGAGGAATCGAGATCCCTGCGAAGGCGCGAGGTCCGGTGTCGTGAACCGCTTTTCATCAAACCAGGGGATACCACCGACGGCCTCGGCGCTCGGCAGACTGGCGGACGGCGACTCGGGAGCCGTAGGCGCACCACGACGGGGCGCCTCTCCGAAGCTGCCCCGAAGCGGCTTCATTAAAACTACTCTAGGTCTTCGCAGGCCTTAGCCTTCTCAGCACGTCGCTACCGAAAAGCTCCGTGGGACCGGCCATCCGATGACTACCTTTGCGGACATTGTCCTGGCAGTAGCCAACATGCTCCTGCCTCTTAAGCGAGATGTACTCCGGGGTCGTCGAAATCAACGCGAAAGATTAGCCACGTACTTGGACAGCATAAGCCTATGTTTGGATGACATGGCTCGTGAGTTCAAGAAATCCACGCGGCCGGCTAGAAGCTGCGTGCAGCTGCAAGTACACCTCGATAATCTAGAGCGAATTCTCACTTGCAGATGTGGACGATTTCAGGCAACTTGAACGGTTAGGGAATGTCAGGAAATAACTGCTTGACTTTCATGTCAGGATGTCGTAGCTTCTGATGTGTGGACAGCGAGACTCTGCGTACGAAGTACACGGCCCTGGCGCCGGTGCTGACGGAGCGCTCGAGGCGGCTGTGGGCGGCGACGGAAGCCCGTGCGCTGGGTCGCGGTGGAATCGAGCGGGTACGAGAGGCGACCGGGCTTGCACGCTCGACGATCGAGCGGGGCATTCAGGAGCTGAAGTCGGGCGAGACGCTCAGCCCGGAGCGGACCCGTCGGCCGGGAGGCGGACGCAAGCGAGCGACCGACAAGGACCTGACGCTGGCCGAGGATCTGGAGGCGTTGGTGGAGCCGACGGCTTCCGGCGATCCCGATTCGCCGCTGCGCTGGACGTCGAAGAGCGTGCGTCGATTGGCGGAGGAGCTTCAGGCTCAGGGACACGATGTGAGCCACAACTTGGTCGCCGAGCTTCTGAATGCGAGCGGCTACAGCCTCCAGGCCAACCGCAAGACCCGCGAGGGGCCCCAGCACCCGGATCGCGACGCGCAGTTCCGCTACATCCTCGACCAGGTCCGTCGTTTCCAGAAGGGCGGGCAGCCGGCCATCTCGGTGGACACGAAGAAGAAGGAGCTGGTCGGCGACTTCAAGAACGCGGGCCGCGAATGGCGGCCGAAGGGCACACCAGAGACGGTTCGGGTGCACGACTTCCTGATCCCCGAGCAGGGCAAGGCGATCCCCTACGGGGTCTACGACCTGCACCGCAACGAAGGCTGGGTCAGCGTCGGGATCGACCACGACACGGCCAGCCTCGCCGTCAACGCGATCCGAAGCTGGTGGAAACGGATGGGGCGGCCGGCCTACGCGAAAGCCACCTCGTTGCTGATCACGGCAGACGCCGGCGGCAGCAACGGGCCTCGCCTGCGGCTGTGGAAGTGGGAGCTGCAGCGGTTCGCCAACCGGACCGGGCTGGCGATCACCGTCTGCCACTTCCCGCCGGGCACCAGCAAGTGGAACAAGATCGAACACCGCCTGTTCTCCCACATCGCCACCAACTGGCGCGGGAAACCGCTCGTCAGCCTGGCCGCCATCGTCAGCCTCATCGGATCGACCACCACGGCGGCGGGACTGCGGGTCAGGTCCGAGATCGATCACGGCAGCTATCCCAAGGGCACGGTCGTTACCGACGAGCAGATGGCTCAGGTCAACCTCAAACCTCACGGATTCCATGGCGACTGGAACTACACCATTCGCCCTCGCAAGGGGGGTTGACGACTGCCGCATTTATTTCCTGACGCCTCCTTAGGAAGAGACGCTCTAGAAACACTAATGGAGAGACAGTTTGGGATTGGACCTAGGCTTCGGCCGGTTCTCGGCAGGCTTTCAGCAGCGGAGAGAGCGCGCTTCGGCGAGGAACTCGCCAAGATCGAGGTCGCTTCAGGTATCTTTAAGGCTGTTGCCGACGTGATTCGAGTAGACACGTCATACGGAGGGCTTATGCGCCGAGTAAGGGATGCTACTAGAGCAGCTATCGGAATGCCTGCGCGACTCCTCCTGGCCCTCGCAGTGCTTTATCTTGCACTCTTGTCTTTTCCTCTCTATGGGCAAGGGCTGATGGTGGCGGCTCAGTGGGAAATCTACAAGTGGATATTGGTGGCTCTGCTACTCACCTTCACCGCTGGCTCCGTAATCCACGTTCACTTCTTCGGCGTCAGTAGGCGCGGGCTTCCCGATCTGGACGAGCTTCTGGCCACCGACTGCGACGCTCTTGAGGAGGACTGCCGCTCCCTTTGCCTTGAGCTGAAGGAGGAAATGTCCAAGCTTGAGGCTACCGGCAGATTGAGATCTCCTCGGCGAATAGCTCAGGGCTTGGGAATTTACTCGCTTGGCGTGGCTGGAATTATCTACTCCTTGACCACACCTGGTGGCTGGGTCGGAGCAGCGGTCGGCCTTCCAGGGGTCCTCATTTGGGTTGACGACCTACGGCGCCAAAACCGCCTGGGGGTTCAGTACTTGAAGCGATGGGCAGAAGAGGTAGCGGCTCTCTGGGAGAGATTCAGGACAACGTGCCTTGCGCAATAGGATTGCTCCATATCGTGCCTCGATCGTAAGGAGCAGGGAAGGCCGGCCATTGCGCCCGAGAACGGCGCGTCTAGGTGACGGAGTGTGACGGAGCTCTTCGAGGGCACCAAGATGACCAGCACTAACTTACCGAAAGCTAGCTGGCGAACCTGGGTCCGGCCGCGAAGAATGGTTCCACTGGTTACCCTAGCCCCTGCTCTCGTGATTGGCACGTTGGCACCGGTCACGCTTCGCGCGCCGATGAGCCGCGGCGCCGATGGGCGCCAGGACTCGGAGGGCCGTGATGAGTAAGCGAGAGTGTCGAGCCGCTTTGCTCCTCACAATCGTCACGTTGACGATCTCTTCTGCCGCTCGGGCGGATCAAGTGACGACCACGACGCGGCTGAACCTCCGGCGCTGTCCAAACACAGTCAATTGTTCGGTGATTCGCACGCTTCCACCCGGTACTCAGGTAGAACTGGTTGGTCAGAGCGGCGCATGGTATAGTGTCCGAGTTAATAGCACCGGCGAGAGCGGGTGGCTCCACTCACAGTATACCAAGCCTGTCGAGAGGTCTCGGGGACGTGAGAAGTCTGCGCTCGGACGTAGTCTAAGCATCAGGCCGAGCAGCGACTTTCTACTCCTGGGCCTCGGTCTCATCCTGGTAGTGCAGCCATTCTATTTTGTTGCCAAGCCCTCGGTCAGGCGCCTGCTTCTGATGTTCTTCATTATGGCTGGGTTTATCATCACGTCGCGCCTTTTGCTGAATGAGAGCGGGGACTTCCTGCTCCGTGCCGGCCGCCTCTATACGGCCGGCACGTTCTTTGTTCTAGCCTTCTTCTTCCAACACAATGTTCGCCTATTCTACGCCAATGCTCTGGGCTTCAGCATAGGCTATGATGACTTCAGCATTCCACTTATTATCTGGAACTGGTCGGAGGACTTCACCTTTGTCAACGTTCTGGGTATACCTGTGTGGCGACCGCTCTCGTATGTCCGCATGCTTCGGTCATATTACCGTAGTATAACCTCCAGCGAATTTGCTCGCATCAGGGCCGAGACTAGCGGGCTCACGGCAGGAAAGAGTCAAGTGGCAGTTCGTGGATGCAGGTTCCAGAAGGTCGTGCGTATCGACGCCAGCGAGAAGCAAGGCGATTGCTTCTTGGTCTTCAATTCGTCCAACCAGACCAACTCGCCATTTCTCGCATTCGCGAAACGCGAGATACTCCTTGTGAAGCCGCAGCGCCGTCGCGAAGATATCTACAAGGTCAGCTACATCAAACGTCTCGGATGGGCACCAAAACTCCGAGGGCAGGGCTCCTACGACCTATTTGGGACCTACAGCGACATCGGCAGCGGGAGCGACAGAAGGCCTGCGATCTTCTTGCGAGCGATCCGTAGACACGACTCGAAGAGCTCGATTAACGACCTGTTTGTTCATTGGGTCGCCAGTATGATCTTTCTCGTTTGGTTTTTAATGTTGCTGCTCGTTAGCCGACAATAGGGGGCAGACGGAGGCCTCTTGGGGGTGTTCGTGAGCCCTCCTGTTGCGCACCGGCATACCGATAGGGCATCAGTTTGGCCGACCTGACGGCGAGGAGAGAAGACCGTTGGAACTGGTCGAGAGCGGGCAGCCCCCTGCGGTGGCGGCCGGGTATCTGCTAGATTGTGGGATCTAGCCCGCCAATTCATTGAATCTAAGGGTTGCTGTCGAGTGTTGCTTCGGCCTGGTGGAGTACCTGCTGGCCAAGATCTGTAAGCTCGATGGTCGTGATGATCTCCGAGACGCCGTCGTCTCCGTGGCGAATCGTTTCCGTTGCCATCACCAGATCAAGGTCGAAGGCCACCTCGATCTGAAGATCATCTACTCCGGCCTCAGCCTGGTCCTCTAGCCAGCCGTCGAGTGCGATGTCCGAATACCAAGAGCCGCCGAGGAACCTGAGACAATTGGCGACGTCTTGTCGGGTCTTAAAAAAACCGTGCTTCAAAAGGCCGTCGAGTCCACCTAGCGCCGTGAAGCTTCTGCGCGATGCACCGAGCAGATCGAGCAGCTCACTAGCGAGCATCATAACTCTGAGAGCGACACGGTCATCGATTCTTGCCCCCTCGTGTGCTGCATAGTTGCGGTAGAACGAGAAAGCGCCCTCGAACATCTTCAGGGCGGCGTCCTGCAACTCCTGCCCCAATTCTAGGCTCAGCATTATGTGCTGCGAGCGCCCAAGCGTGGCCCTAACTAGCCGTACGCCAAAGGCCCGTGCAGGAGCGACACCCTTTTCCCGCAACGCGCCTTCCACCGTTTGCATCGCCTCGAGGGCGGCGTGCTTATAGTGAGCATTCTGATAGAGCGTCAGACAATCGCCCGCGAGACGTGGATGGAGGAGCTTCGGGAGGTCCACTTGCATAGTGGCATCGAGTCCTTTCCAAAAAACGTGCGGCAGGGGACTGGACTGCCTGACTGCTCGCACTCGCTTAACCCGAAGCTATTCTTTCACGGATCGACTGGGTAGGGGTTGGTCATCGCGAAGGCTGCCCGTGGCGTGTCGAGAGACGCGGTGCCCGGCGGCGTCGAAGAGGTCAACCGGCCTTGGGAATCTGAAGCGCCGCCGCCGCCCGCCGCCGCTCCCCCTCCCCCCGCCGATCGTACCGCGCCGTCGTCACCGGATCGGCATGTCCCGCCAGCCGCTGGACGGTCAACCCGTCCAGACCGTGGGCGCTCGGCATCCTGGCGGTTCTTTCCGGCCCTGGCCGGGCTTCTCGATGGCTTCCCGTGCAGCTGTTCTCTCGTGCTCTCCAGAGGCCGCGGTAGACGGAAGGCAAGATCCCGCACGATCCTGTTCTAGAGTGGACGACATGTACGGACCAACAGACGAACCTCGCGTCGTTCGCTTGGCGGAACTTCTTGGCATCCCACCCGTCGCTGCCCTGGGGCTCCGGAGTCAGCTCTGGGAGCTCCTTGTAGATGTGGCTCGCTCACCCGACGTCGCCGCAATCTCCAGGGCGGAGTGGGCTTTGGCCTTTGCAATACCCCAGAGCGAGGTGCCGACGCTCATCGACGCATTCATAGAGGCAGGGTTTCTGGAACAGCGCGATGTCTGTGTCGTTCTGCCTGACTGGGAGAGCCTGATACAGGACGAGAAGCACGCTTCGTTCCGCCGCTGGATTCGTTCGAAGCCGGGTGCCGTTGGCAAGCTAGCAGCGGCCCTTGGCGACGACCGAAGCCTCGACCCTACCGAGTAACCGATGACGGGCGGCCGCACGCGCGTCTACCTGCTCATCCGATGCCGCTTCAGTCTGTCCGTGCCAATGCGCACCTGTATGCGTCGCTCCCCTCCCCGTCGGTCGTGCCCGCCGCCGTCGCCACATCCGCATGCCTGGCCAACTGCTGGACCGTGAACGCTGAGTAGTACACTTCGGACGGCGGCCGTCCGGCGATCGGTCGGCCCGAGACAGGCGGGGAGGAACAGGATGGCGCAAGGAACACGGAGTGGAAAGGCGGAGCTGACGGACAAGACCCTGGCGGAGGCGCCGGGGATCGACGAGACGGCGGAGCTGATGAAGCTGGCAGGGAACTCGACTCGCCTGAAGCTGCTCTTCCTGCTCGAGAGCCTAACGGAGGTGAGCGTCTCCGATCTTGCGGAGCTCTTGGGGGTGTCGGTGTCGGCGGTCTCGCAGCACCTGACCAAGCTCAGGGCATACAGGTTGGTCAACAGCCGGCGCGAGGCACAGACGATCTACTACCGGCTGGCCGAGCACGATTTCATCGGCAGGCTCCGGGAGGAGTACTTCGGGGCCTGGGCGAGCTGACGGGGTCGGAGTAGCGGCCTGGCGTCGATGTGGGCGATCTCTCGCTCGGGCAGCAACGGATGTGGGGTTGACCGCGGACAACCGCGGACGGGAAGCCGAGGCGACCGTGATCCAGCCAAGTCGCGTCCGGTACATCAAGCTCGGCGAGGGCGGTAGCTGGGAGAAGGAATGTCTTGAGAACGGGATCATCCGCATCGGTTTCGGCTCGGCGGCACCAAGTCGGTTTGCGCTATGTCAGTCGGAGCAGTGGGACGAGCTCGCGAGATCCTTCGTCGCCGAAGGGCGGGACAAGGGCACTGCGACACGTTACACAAACGAGCTGCGGCTGTTCTTCGAGGACGCAGGTACGACGCTGTGGATCACCTTCATGAACGAGCGCCTGCACTGGGGCATGCTCGACGCGAGTCCCCCTGAACCGCATCCTGACGGCGACGGCGTCTTCCGGCGGATCAGCGGGGGTTGGCGATCCACCGACCTCGACGGCATTCCCCTTACCAAGGATCGGCTTTCGGGTGCCGTGACCAAGTTGGCGGCCTACCGTGGGACGTCATGCGACGTTGATGTCTCAGAGTACGTCGTTCGGAGGATCAACGGTCAGAAGATGCCTGAGGTGGAGCGGGCGCTCCTTGCCTCACAGGAGATGGAGGCGTCGATTCTGCCCCTGATGCGGATGCTCACCCCGAAGGACTTCGAGCTCTTGGTTGATCTGGTCTTCTCCGCAAGTGGCTGGCGGCGCGTGGGAGTTGTCGGCAAGTCCCAGGACACGCTCGACATCGATCTAGTCTTGCCCAGCACAGGTGAGCGGGCGTTCGTCCAGATCAAGTCCAGGACGACCTCGGCCGAGTTGGCCGACTACACTGCCAAACTGGGCGAGCGGGCTGATCTCTATGGGCGGATGTTCTACGTCTACCACTCTGGCGAACCGGCAAAGCTTGAGGATCCTCGGGTTACCCTCGTCGGGCCGGAGGAGCTCGCGGCCATGGTTGTTGAGGCCGGGTTAGTTCGGTGGTTGATCGAAAAGGTGTCCTGAGAACCAAAAGATCAAGCTCGTCACGGCGCCTACTACCGTGCCGAGGGAATCCGCAGCTGCGCCGCCGCCCGCCGCGGCTCACCCTCGCCCCGCCGGTCGTACCGCGCCGTGGTCACCGCATCGGCGTGACCCGCCAGCTTCTGCACGGTGAACACCTCCACCCCGGCCGCGAGCAACTCGGACACATATGAGCGCCTTAGCGAATGCGGCGTGATGCCGTCGAGCCCCGCCTGCCGCTGGCGCCGCTGGAGGATGTACCGCACGGCCTCGCCGCGCAGCCGGGTGAGCCGCACAGTGCCGCCGGCACTGATCGGGCAGAACAGCGCCCCGTCGTCACCGCCCCGTGCGGCGATCCATCTTCGAACAACCTTGCACACTGACTTCGCGAGGAACACCCGCCGGTCGCGCCGGCCCTTGCCCGCCCGCACGGTGATCACGCACCCGCCGGCGTCGAAATCGTCGAGGTCGAGCCCGCACAACTCCGCCCGCCTCAGCCCGCCGCCGTAGAGGATCGCCAGCATCGCCGCATCCCGCCGCCCGGCCGGCGAGTCGTCGCACGCCGCGAACAGCGCCCGCACCTCGTCGCGCTCGACCGCCCGCCCCGACGGCAGCGTCTTCGCCCGGACGTTGGCGACGTCGGCCGCCCGGGCGTAGGTCTCGGCGTCGATCAAGCCGAGCCGCCAGCACGTCTTGAGTACGCCGCGGAGCGCCGAGAGGATCTTGTTGACCGTCGCCGGGGCGTAGCGCTCGACGAGCTGCGCCCGCACCCGCGCGGTGTCGCGGTAGCGGAGCCGGTGCCACGGGTGGGTCCAGGGGTCGGTGCCGCCGAGGAGCTTGACGATCGTCTCGAGGGAGTGGTGGACGGCCCAGTAGCTGCCGCGGCTGAGTGAGTCGCGGTAGATGGCGGCGGGGTTGTCGTCGGAGTGGCGGGGCATGGGGCCTCCTCTCGTGGTCGTCGTTGGGAGGCCAGTGGCTACGGCATTCCGGCGATTCTCGTCAACCACGCGCCGGGGCGTGGGCGACCGATGCACTATTGTCCCCATCCAGGATGAACCCCACCGCGGTGACGCTCGGCGTCTTCGCCCTGGTCTACCTGGGGATGCTGCTCGGCCGCCTGCCGCGGCTTCAGCTCGACCGGACCGGTGCGGCTCTCTCCTGGGCGCCATCGCGCTCGTCGCCCTCGGGGTCCTGACCATCGAGGATGCGGCGAGGGCGGTCGATCTGCCGACCATCGCCCTGCTCTTCGCCCTGATGGTGCTCTCGGCACAGCTCCGGCTCGGCGGCTTCTACGGGCGCGTGGCCGAGGCGGTGACCCGGATCGGCCTCGATCCTCCGAAGCTGCTCCTGGCGGTGGTGCTGCTCGCGGGCGCGTTGGCGGCCGTGTTCACCAACGACATCGTGTGCCTGGCCGTGGCGCCGGTGCTGATCGACGCCTGCCGGCGGCGCGGTCTCGACCCGGTGCCGTTCCTGCTCGCCCTGGCCTGCGCCGCCAACGTCGGCTCGGCCGCGACGCTGATCGGCAACCCGCAGAACATCCTGATCGGCGAGACCCTAGGGCTGTCGTTCGTCGGCTACCTCGGCGACGCGGGCGTGCCGGCGGTGGCGGGTCTGGTGGCGACCTGGGCGGTAATCGCCGGTCAACAGCGCAGGCGGTGGACGGTCGCGCCGGAGCAGTCTCAGGCGGCGACAGGCGCAGCGGCTGCGCCGGAGGACGGCGACGAGACGGCGCCGGCGCTCGACCGCTGGCAGACCGCGAAGGGGCTCCTCATGACGACGGCGCTGCTCATCGCCTTCCTGGCCACCGATGCCCGGCGGGACCTGGTCGCGCTCGCCAGTGCCGGCGTCCTGCTGTGCAGCCGGCGGCTGCACTCGCGGCGGATGCTCGGGCTCGTGGACTGGCAACTCCTCGTGCTCTTCTGCGGTCTGTTCGTGGTCAACCACGCGCTCGAGGCGACCGGCGTTACCGACCGTGCGGTCGCCGCCCTCGGCGCCGCGGGGATCGATCCCGGCCGCCCGGGCTGGCTGTTCGCGCTCACGGTCGCACTCTCCAACACCGTCTCGAACGTGCCGGCGGTGATGCTGCTCGCACCGCTGGTCGAAAGCGTACCGGGAGGCTACCCGTTGGCCGGACCGCTTCTCGCGCTGACCAGCACGCTGGCGGGGAACCTCCTGATCGTCGGCAGCATCGCCAACCTGATCGTTGCCGACGTGGCGACGCGCCACGGGATCGAGATCGGCTGGCGGCGCCACGCCCGGACCGGCGTACCGGTGGCCCTGGTCACGCTCGCCCTGGCGATGGGCTGGCTCTGGCTGCGGAGCCGGACTGGCTGAGCGCGGTGAGCCGGGCCGGCTGGCCGCCAGCCACCGCCTCGCACGTGTTCCGCCGTGCACCGCTTGAACGACGGCAGGGACGTCCCGGCCTGCAGACAGTCGCGCTAGTATCGGATTCCGATATCGGAGGAGTGCACAATGCTCCGCGACTTCTTCCTCGGCTTCATCAAGATCCACATCCTGCACCACGCAGCGCAAGAGCCGGTCTACGGGCTGGCGATGATCGAGGAGCTAGCCCGTCACGGCTATGAGCTGAGCCCGGGCACGCTCTACCCGATGCTGCACGCGCTCGAGGCCGAAGGCTGGCTCAGGCGGGAGAACCGCGTCGTCGGCGGCAGGGTTCGGAAGTACTACGAGGCCACCGGCGAGGGCCGCCGTGCACTCGCCGCGGCGCGCGAGAAGATCCGGGAGCTGGTCGAAGAGGGGGTCGAGGGCCGCGGGCCGGCCTCGCTGCCGGAACCGGCGGCCCGGCGATCTCGCAGAGCGGCACCTCGAGATCGGAGATCGCCCGCAGATCGCCCCCCAAGACCCACGACCAGGAGGACTCCATGAGCGACCAGGACAACCGATCGACCGTCCCCGGACACCGCGCCGCCGCCACCCGTCGGGACTTCGTGAAGGGAGCCAGCGCCGCCGCGCTCGGGGCCGGGCTCGGCCTGTGGCCGGCGGCGGCGGAAGGGCGGGCGGAGCGAGGCGACGGCTCCGCGTCTTTCCGCTTCGTCTACTTCCCCGACGTCCACCTGCGCGACGAGTTCCGGTCGGACGAAGGCATGGCCGCCGCGCTCCAGGCGGTCGAGCGGCTGCGCCCGAAGCCGGCGTTTCTGTGGACTGGCGGCGACCTCTGCCACGACCTCCGCTCGCTCGACCTCGAGGCGGCGCGGCGGCGGGCGGATCGCTTCGTCGAGATCTGGAACGACAGCACCTCGATCCCCGCCTACCACCTGCTCGGCAACCACGACGCCGCCGGCTGGGGCGCCGGCGCCATCCCGCCCGACCACCCGGACTTCGCGTTCGGCCTGATGCAGAGAGTGCTCGATCTTAACCGCCGCTACTACAGCTTCGACCACGGCGGCTGGCACTTCGTGGTGGTGGACAACGTCCACCGCACCACGCCCGGCAAGCACGTCGGCTTCGTCGACGAGGAGCAGCTCGACTGGCTGCGCGCGGATCTCCGGGACAACCGCCGCAAGCCGGCGATGGTGGCCATGCACGTGCCGCCGCTGACCGCGGTCGAGTTTCTCACCAGCCGCCCCGAGCGCGACCTGGAGAACGGCCGCTGGCAGATCGGGTTCGACCGCATGAGCCGCAACCCCGAGGCGCTGCTCGAGGCGCTCGAAGAGGGCGACGTCCGGGCGGTGCTCAGCGGCCACCTCCACCTCGTCGAGCGCCTCGAGCTCGCCGGCCAGACCTTCCTCTGCCTCGGCTCGGTCAGCGGCCAGCAGTGGATGGGCCCGCGGGCCGGCATGGACACCGCCGAGGGCTTCGCGGTCTTCGACCTCCGTCCCGGCGGCGGCTTCGAGTGGAGCTACGAGGGCTTCGGCTGGCAGGCTTCCCCGGAGGCCCGCGCGGCCCAGCGGTCGTGAGCTTCGCGCGCCATCCCGGGGGACTCGTCGCCGGCCGAGTGCGCGAGCGCCGGCTGGTGGCCGGAGTCCCGGTCCTGCCGGCACCCGTCGTCCTGCTCCGGATCGCGCGCATGGGTGGGGTCGTAACCGCCGCTGACAAGCTCGGAATCCCCTGGCCGACGCTCAGGGAACGCTGCCGCTCCAGGCGCCGACGTCGCCGCTCTCGAAGCCGTCGGAGAAGATCGTCCCGGTCAGCGCCTGCTCGTAGTACCTCTGCCAGAGGCTCTCGGCGACCGCGAGGTAGCCGGCGGGGCGCAGGTGGATGCAGTCGGCCTGGAGCGCCATCGCCTCGATCGGGCTCGGCTGGGTGGGGTCGCCGGGCGGCGGGGCGCCGGCGCCGAAGACGAACTGCATCAGCCCCCAGTGGTGGATTACGTCGACCCGCTCGCGCGTCGCGGCGAGGGTGTCGAACTCCTCGCCGAGCGCGAGGCTGGCCTGGTTGAGGGTCGTCGGGTCGGGCTGGTTCATGCCGTTCCAGAGCGGGATGCAGACGAAGGCGAGGATGCGCTCGAGCGACTCGACGAAGTTGGGGTAGTCGTAGCCGCTGACCAGCACCCGGAGGTCGGGGTCGAGGGCGAGGGTGTGGTCGACCACCGTTGCGACGTCGGCGACGATCTCGGCGTACAGCGCCTCCGGGTCGGGGATGCCGACGTACCAGCCGTCCGGCTCGCCGTCGAGGAAGTCGTTGCCGCCGAGGGTGATCTGGACGACGTCGATGGTCGGGTGCGCGGCCAGCTCGTCGGTGATCAGCTGCAGGAAGGCGGGATCGGTCCACTCGGCGGCGGTGCTGCCGGAGATGGCGGTGACCGCGCCCCGCTCGACGAACTCCGGATGGCCGTGCGCAGCGAAGGTCTGGCTCAGCGCCTCGGTCTGCCAGAAGAACGCCGCCCAGCTGTCGCCGACCAGGAGCACGCGCGGGGTCTGGGCCGCCGCCGGGGCCGCGGCGGCGAGAACGGCCGCGGCGGCGACGACGGCGATTCCGGTTGCACGTCCACCATCCATGTGCGCGGCCCCGACGATATCAGTCCGCCGCGGCGAACCGCGCCGTGCCGGGACCGCCCGTGACGGCGGTCCCGGCGCGAGCATCGGGGAGTCGGCGGCCGGCCCCGCGTCAAGGAGCCGGAAGCGGGCGCGACTCGAAGAACACGTCGAGCCAGGTCCCGCACTTGCGGCCGGCGCAGAGCGCATGGGACTCGGCAGGGAAGGTGTTGCCGCACTTGTCCATCTTGTCCGTCGCCCTCACATTGCCCAGCGACGAGATCCCGAGCTGCGAGAACTCCACCAGCTCGGCGGCCTCGATCCGGCCGTCGGCGCTGCGGTCGACCCAGGCGTAGAGACGCTCGCCGCACTCGCCGAGGTCGAGTGCCACGCCGACGTCGGGATCCTGGCCGCAGAACGCGGCCAGCGCCTCGAAGCCGTGCGCGTACGGGAAGTCCCCGGCGCTTCCCTTGGTGACGTTGCCGAACATGTGGCGCCAGGGCTCGGCACGAACGGATTGGCCGACGGCCAGGAACAGCGTGTCTTCCTCGTTCAGCGTGACGAGGAAGGCGACGTCAGTCTCGGGGGCGGTCCAGCCGGTGCAGGTCAGGTTGCCCTCGTCGCGCCAATCGAGGCAGACCGTCGGCGCCTCCGGGCCGCAGAATCCCTGCTGCCACCAGTCGCCGCCGGCGGCCTTGATCGGCAGGTAGTCCGGGAGGTGGAGTACGAGCGGGCTGTTGGTCGGAATGCACCTGCAGCCGAGGCAAGCCCAGGTCCCCCATTCGGTGGGCGGAGGAAGGTAATCGCAATCCTGATCGCTGAAGCATTCGCAGGGCGGGAAGGCGGGGCAGCAGTACGACGGGAGGGGGGCGCTGAGGCTAGCGCACGTGTTGGCGTTGCAGCCGAAGGCGCACTGCGAGCCCCACCAGATCGGAATCGCGGCGGAGACGCCGGCATAGGCCGCCGCGGCGCCGGTCTCGCAGTCCTCGAGGAACTCGTCGGCGTCCGGGAAATAGGAGTTGGGGAAGGAGATGATCGCCGTCGCGGCCACGCAGACCGCCGACAGGTCGGCGAGGAACGCCAGATCGCACTGCGCCTTCCAGCCTAGGCCGAGATACGGACCACCACAGGGGTTGAGGGTCCGCCAGCACGTATCGTGGCGATTGCAGGCGCCGAGCAAGAGGCTGTCGATGGCATTCTCGATACTGCTCGGCAACCAGAGGGTACAGCCCTGCGCGTTCGCCGGCAGCGGGCTCGTGAGGACGAGCGCACAGAGCAACGCGGTGACGACCAGAGGGGTGGAGATTCTCATCGGGTGATTCCTCCTGTCTGAAGAGGTGACACTGTCCTGAGGCGACGTTCGGGTCTCCGCTAGGTACATTTTTCGACCGCAAAAGATCACGGACCGACGAAATCTCTGGGCGGAGGCCGTCGGGTCGGAAGACGACCCTGCTCAAGCAGTGCGTCGAGTCGCTGGAACTCAGCCGCTTCTACCCCGCTGCGTAGAGCGCTGTTCGAGCAGGATCACCGCCGCCGCCGCCGCGGTCAGCGTCGCCGCGGTCCCACCAGGCCGCTGATCGCCGCTCCGCTCCGCCACCGGCGCCTTCCGGTCGCTGTCGAACTCCGCCGCGCCCTGCCCCAGCGCCTCAACCCCCGCGGCGGTCACCACGTAGACGAACCGCTCGTCCTGCGGCCCCTCGGGCTCGGGCATCGGGTCCGGCGTCATCGTCCCCGCCTCTCGTCTTCCCACCGCTCGCGCAGCTCCTCCGCCGTCACCCGCGACGCCGCCTCGAGGTACTCGATCGCCGGCCGGACCTCGTCGGCCAGCACGGCCTCGATCACGCCGTAGACCTCGGTGGCCACGTCGCGCGAGATCTCGTGCGCCCACATCGCCTCGCGGCTGGGCGACGCCGGCAGCTCGTCGTGAATGGCCTGGAGCCGGTCGGCGATCGCCACCAGCTCGAGGGCGACCCCGGCCAGCGCCGCCTGGGCCTCGGCCTCGGTCATGGCCCGGCCCCCACGGCCTCTGGGAGGGCGGCCAAGGGCCTGGGGCCGGCTGGCGGCACCCTCACCATGGCCAGGGGCGCCCCCGGGCCGTCACCCCCGCGCCCCCTCGACTTCCGGGGGCGGACAGTTGCGGCGAGTCTCGATCCGATGTAGACTTGCCTAAATTCTTAGAACCTAGACAGATGGCTATAGGACTACCAGCCGAAGCAGGCGCGTCAGCGTGTCGGCTGTCGTCTCCCACCTATCGACGTGGATCCGTAGAAGCACCGGTTCTGCGGCCTGCTGCACGTGATGCTGCGACGATCCGCTGAGGAGGACGTGCAGATCCGCTGGGACCGGGAAATAATCATGAAGTGGCGGGAGGCAATAAAGACTATCATTTCACTCGCCATTCTGGTGGCCGGGGTCAGTCTCCTCATTAGTGCTGATGACAGCATCGACACACGTAGGAGCCTAGTCGAGGGGCGTTTGCGACAGGGACTGAAACTAAGTGGCGGTGAGGGTGGCGTCTTTCTCATTAACGATACGGAGCATGAGATCTTTGTATCGGCAATCGTCATTAACAATTCGTACAGGTGGCGCTGCAGGGGGGAGCAAACGGCAACCGGTCTTCTCGGAGCAGAGTTCCACTATTGCGGCGCTGTTCCGCCCAGCGGTTTGGGAGCGGCTGCGCCGTTTGAGCAGTTTGAGGACGGCGATGGCAGACGCTTTCTCTTATCGACGCACAGGCTCATCGAGATTCGCGTCTCGGTTTTTGTCCTTGACGAGGATCTCGGAAGGGTGGCCGGAAGAACTCCTCTAGCCAACGCGAACAGTAAGAATGGCCTAGTATCGGCGGTGCTCATTCTCCGGCCGAGGGAGAATCCACAAAGGTAGTCCGCAGAACCCAGCAGTTGCAGTAGACGCGGTGCGGGGCAGGAGAACGCTTGCGCCCCAGGCGAGACCGGGCGAGAGGCACTGCCCGCGGTCGAGGATCGGGTCGTGGCGACAGGCCACTCGCCAGTGAGGGTCCCTCGAGGGTCAGGCTGACCGCACAGATCGCCCGAGGCGGGCGGTGGCGACGGCGGACGGTTCAGTCAAGCGAGATCAACCACGTCGTGTGTGAAGCCGCTCGCACCTCACCGCCGCCCGCTCGCTATCGAACGTCACTGCCCCCTCCCGCAGCGCCTCCACCCCCGCCGACGTCACCACGTACACGAACCGCTCGTCGTCCGGCCCCTCAGGCTCAGGCATTGTCTTCGCTGTCATCGCCCCTTCCTCTCGTCTTCGAACCGCTCGCGTAGCTCCTCCGCCGTCACCCGCGAGGCCGGCTCGAGGTACTCGATCGCCGGCCGGATCTCGTCCACGCGCACGCCCTCGACCACGCCGTAGACCTCGGTCGCCACGTCCCGCGGGATGCGGTGCTCCAGCATCGCGTCGCGGGCAGGTGTCTCCGGTAGCTCGTCGTGGATGGCCTGGAGCCGGTCGGCGATGGCCACCAGCTCGAGGGCGACGGCGGCCAACGCCGCCTGGGCCTCGTCCTCGGTCATGGGCCGGCCCCCACGGCCTCTGGGAGGGCCGCCAAGGGCCTGGGGCCGGCTGGCGGCACCCTCACCATGGCCAGGGCCGCCCCAGGGGCCGTCACCACCGCGCCCCCTCGACTTCCGGTCTGCACTGGATGGCCTCGGCGACGTGGCCGGCGGAGAGCCGCTCCGCCCCCGCCATGTCGGCGAGGGTGCGCGCCACCCGCAGCACCCGGTGGAGGGCGCCGGCGGAAAGCCCCAGCCGCTCGAAGGCGGCGTCCAGCAACTTCCGCCCGGGGTTGTCGAGCCGGCAGCGTCGGGCGTCGCCCGGCCCCATCGCCGCGTTGAGGCCGCCGCGGCGGGTCTGGACCGCCCGCGCGGCGGCGACCCGGCCGGCGACGCGGGCAGAGGGCTCGCCGGCGCCGCGGTGCAGCTCGCCGATCGTTACCGCCGGCACGGCGACGAACAGATCGAACCGCTCGGCGAGCGGGACACCGACCCGCGCCCGCCAGCGGCGGATCACGCCCGGCGGGCACGCGCAGTCTGCGCGGTGGTCCCCGGCGTGACCGCACGGGCAGGGGCGCATCGTCGCGACGAGCTGGACGGGCGCGCCGTCGAGCGCCTCGGCCAGCGCCCGCAGGGTCGCCGGCCGCAGCGCCGGCAGGTCGTCGAGGATCAGCGTCCCGCCGGCGGCGAGGGTGAGCTCACGGGCCACGCCTCTCGGCGTGAGGCCGAGCCCCGGCACCCGCAGCGGCCGCGGCGTGTCCGGCGGCAGCAGCCCTGGCAGACACCGCGCCAGCATCGACTTCCCCGACCCCGCCGGGCCGACCAGCAGCAGGCTGTGGCCGCCTGCCGCGGCGACCTCGAGCGCCCGCCGGGCCGTCTCCTGGCCGCAGATCTCGCCGAGGTCGGTCACGACCCACCCCGCAGCTCGGCTCGGCGCTCGTTGACCGCGTGCGCAATCTGGTCGATCCAAACGCAGTCCAGCCCGCGCATGCTCGCCGCCCATTCGCTCCACCGCTCGACCTCGCCCTCGAGCCAGGTCAACGTCTCCGGTTCGCCGACGCGGCCGATCTCGGCGATCAGGTCGTCGAGGGGGTTGGTCACCACCCGCCCCGCTCCTTGACGCTCACCCATGCCCCGCCCACCCCGACCACCAGGTGGTCGACCAGCTCGATCCCGACGACCGCCGGCCCGGTGCATCCGCCGCGTGAACAGCAGATCCTCACGGGACGGCGCCGGGTCGCCCGAGGGGTGGGTGTGGAATAGCACCAACCCGGCGGCGCCGAGCAGCAGCCCCTCGCGCAGCACTGCCCGCGGCTCAACCGCCGCCCGGTGGAGGGTGCCGCGGTACAGCTCGCGCTCGCCGATCAGTCGGTGGCGGGCGCACACGTAGAGCGCCCCCATGACTTCCTGGCCGGACCGGCCGTAGCGCAGGTCGATGTAGCGGCAGACCTCCGCCGGCTTCGACAGCGGCTCGCGGGCGGGCACGGCCGCCGCCGCCATGCGGCAGGCGATCTCGACCGCGGCGAGGAGGGTGGCGATCTTGACCTCGCCGACACCGTTGCGGCGCAGGCTCTTCGTGCAGGCGTTGGCGAGGCCGCGCAGCCCGCCGGACTGGAAGAGGAGCTCGCGGCTGAGGTCGAGGACCGACGCGCCCTTGCGCCCGCCCTTGAGGAGGATGGCGATGAGCTCGGCGTCGGAGAGCGCCTGCGCGCCGTTGCGCAGCAGGCGCTCCCGGGGGCGCTCGTCGTGGGGGATCTCGGCGATGAGGCTGGGCTGGGTGCAGGGGCGGGGTGGGCTGGGTCGGCGTCGCCGCATCGGGCCTCTCCGGGGCCGGCCCTGGGGGGCCGGTGCACCGCGGGGATGGACAGACCCTAACCAGTAAGGCGGGACCGGGCCGGGTGTCAACGGAACGAGGGAGGCGAAAGCGCCTGGGGCGCAGCGCGTTTCGGCGCGTAGACGCACCGCATCCCGCCCGCTTCTCACCGACGACCCAGCCCCGCGCCATGAGCCTGGTCAGCAGCGTCGCCGTGGCCTGGATCGCCCGCCCGGTGCGCGCGGAGAACCGCCTCGCCACCGCGTCGTGCACGGCGCGGGTGCTGAGGGGACGGCACGCACTCCAGAGCACCTCCATCAGCTCGCGCGCCGCCGGCGCCAGGGGCGGGAGGAAGGCCGGGCCAGCGGGCAGCGTGGTCATGGCCGCCTGAGTAGACCAGCCCGGGTCCAGGTGTCAACGGGGCCGATCCCCGAAACCTCCCGCCCCGCAGCACATTTCGCCCACCTGGTGGCTTGACTTCCCGGCGATTTCCTCCGTAGTGGTGTGGCCCTCAACAACCGGGGCACCCAAGCCCCACACGAAGGGAGACAGCATGAGCACGGAGTTCGAGTTCTTCGAGGGCACCGCCACCGTCAACTCCACCACTCCGCGGGTGACCGTCCGCAAGGCCGGCCAGCTCGTCCTCACCGAGGCCGCCGTCGCCATGCTCGGCGAGGGCGTCGAGGCCGTCCAGATCGGCTACAACGCCAAGAGCCGGGTGGTCGGCATCCGGCCGGCGCCGGAGGGCGGGCGCGGCGTGCTGAAGCTGCGGGCGCAGCCGAACGGCCGGTCGCGGCTGGTGGATGCGAAGCGCTTTTTCGACCACCGGGGGCTGGCCGTCGACAAGGCGCGGGGGCTGGAGGTCGAGGACTTCGGCGGCGGGGTGGTGGGGTTCCGGCTGCCGGAGGAGGGGGCGGAGGCGGAGCCGCAGGCACCGCCGAGCGCTCCAGTAGGTCGGCGGCGCCGGAAGGCGAGCTGACGATCTCCTCTTTGGTCTCGACAGCGGGCGGTCCTGGTGACAGGGCCGCCTCGTTTCTTAGTTGCCGAACTCCCGCCACCCCCAACTCCAGGCAATCGACGACGCGCCGCCTCCTCCGCTGCTCGCTCTCTCCCGAGGGTGCCTCGGCACATCGAGCGGGCATCCCACCCTCCGGGATACCCGCCTGCGACGCTATCCACAGCAATCCACAGCACCCGCCCCTTGGGGACGGCGCCCCCACCCCTTTGGGCGTTGCTTAGAACCTATACCGCATGATAGTCCGTGGATGAACGCCGCCGATCCGGCGCGGATCCGCGGCAAGGAGGTGACTATGAGAGCGAAAACTGGCACCGGCACGGCGCTCGCGCTACTCGTCGTGGCGCTGCTCTGGGGCGTCTCTCATTGCTCTCCGGGGCCAGGCGGCGACGACACGCTGGTGGCCTGGGCTGCACCGCTTTGGGATTCGGTGCGGGTGGCCAACCACACCTGGGTCACGACCTATGAGTCGCCGACCACCTGCTCGCCGCCGAACGAGGACTATTGGTACTGCACGGGATCGTGCCGCGACACCACAGATCCTTCGATCGAGGTACGCGAGCTCGGCCATTGGTCCGCGGATGTGCAGCTCGCGCGGTGCATCGCGCAGCCGAACGTTAAGTCCTCCAAGCCCGTGGCAGCGAATAGCGGAGTCGTCTACGGGATCGACGGCGTCTGTCACCAGATCGCCAACCGCGTTCTCTTCGCCGCGAGTGACGGCGGTTCCCCGCCGACGGTTGAGGGAGCAAAGTTCTACCCGGTGACGTGGCTCTTGTACGGGACGTACGGGGACGTCAAGCGGCCGTGGCAGTGGATACGCTTGCTTCGCGATTGTTCCGCAGGCGATCGCATGGCGGTGTCCGAGGACGACGTGTTTGCCACCTGGATTGAAGCGCAGCTCGGGGAACGCGGCGAACAGTTCGCGGAGCGCCTGGTCAACCTTCGGACTGAGATCCGTGCAGAGAAGGAGGCGCTTGACCTGGAGGTCGTGTCCGGCAGGATCAACGGAGAGGAGTTCGCGAACCGGATCAACCAACTGGCTACGACCCGCATTCGCGAGATGCTGGGGGACGAGGACTACGAACGGCTCTTTGATGTCCGCGCCAATGAGGAGATCGTCATCTGTGATCCGAGAATCGCGGCCGAGATTGACTACCAGAGCGTGCGCCTCGAGGAGTAAGCGGAGCCGTCCCATACAACTCGGCCCCTACGAAGATGCACGGGCCAGAGAACCTGCTTGTCGGCAAGCCGGCTGACCACCCACAGGCTGTCGAGAGCGGTAAGGGGTGCGCTCAGGCTCCGTGCTGACCTGAACGGCCGGTCGCGGCTGGTGGATGCGAAACGGTTCTTCGCCCACCGGGCGCTCGCGCTCGACAAGGCGCGGGGGTTGGAGGTGGAGGACTTCGGCCGGGGCATCGTGGGCTTCCGGCTGCCGGAGGAGGGGGAGGGCGAGGCGGAGGCGCCGAAGGCGGCGAAGTCCGGCGGCGGGCGGCGGAAGGCGGCGGGCTGACGTCCAGCCTCCGGTCTTGTGTTCGTTCGGCGGCCCGAGGTTCAGGAGCCGCCTTTCTTCGCGGCTGCGACCCGCCCACTCCCGCCTTGCCGCGGCGCCACCGCTACCCGTCGGGGTGGCGCGCCCCGCACGCCTCTGCGCCAGATTTCGAGCCCGTGGAGGTGCGCCATGCGGACCACCCTTCGCAAGCTCGCCGCGCTCGCCCTCACCCTGGGTGCCATGGTGTCGCTGTACGCCCTCGTCGTGCGGCCGTGGTTTCTGTCCTGGGGCTCGACCGAGGCCGAGCAGACGAGAGTGCTCCCCGGTGACGAGATCGCGCCGGGCTCCCGATCGACCACCCGAGCCGTGACCATCGCCGCCACGGCCGACGAGGTCTGGCAATGGGTGGCGCAGCTCGGCCAGGATCGCGCCGGCTTCTACAGCTACGAGATCCTCGAGGACCTGGCCGGTTGCGAGCTGCCCCGGGCGACCGAGATCCTGCCCGGCGCCCAGGAGTGGCGGCCGGGGGACAGCCTCTGGATGTACCCGCCCGAGAAGCTCGACGGCCTCGGCAGCGCGCCGCTGCTCGCCATGGTCCCCGGCCGCGCGCTCGCCTTCGCCACCTGGCGGGCCGGGACGCCCCACGACCGGCCGCCGGACGGCAGCTGGGCCTTCGTGATCGAGCCGGTCGGCGCCGACACCACCCGCCTGCTCGTCCGCTCCCGCGCGACAGCGCCGCCCTCCGCTTTCGGCCGGGCCTTCGACCGCGGCTTCTTCGAGGCCGCCCACTTCGTGATGGAGCGCCGGATGTTGGAGGGGATCCGCGGCTTCGCGGAGGGACGCCCCGCCCCCTCGCGAGCAGCGGAGAGGGCGGAGGTTCTGATCTGGGCTGGGATGGTCGTCGTGTTCGTCTGGGGCATCGTCGCCGTGCTCCGCCGGAAGCGCTGGGCGGTGCCGCTCGCCGTGACCGGAGCCGCCGCCATCGGCTTCCAGATCCTCACGCTGGCGCAGCCGCCGGTTCTCGCCGGCGGCGTGTTCCTGGCGGTGCTCGCCGTCAGCCTCCTCCGCGGAGCGCTGTTGCGGCGTCCGCCCGTGCCTGCGGCCCTTCCTGTGGCAGGCTGACGAGCAAGGGCGCCACGCTGGCGTTCGGAGGTTCGGAGAGGGGATCGATCCTTGGGACTTCCCTTCACACGCGAGCAGTTCTTCGCCGTCTTCGCCGACTACAACGACGCCGTGTGGCCGGCGCAGGTGCTTCTCTACGTTCTCGCGCTCTCGGCGGTCGTGCTCGCGGCTCGCGGTCGGAGCATGCCGGCGGCGGCGCTCCTCGCTCTGCTGTGGGCCTGGACTGGCGTTTTCTACCACTGGCTCTTCTTCCGCCCGATCAACCCCGCCGCGACGATCTTCGGGGGGATGTTCGTCGCTCAGGCCATCCTCTTTCTGGTGGCGGCGTGGCGGCGGCGGATCCGCTTCGCCACGGGCTCGTGGCGCGGTGCGCTGGGCGCTTCGATGATCGGCTTCGCGCTGCTGGTCTATCCCGCGTGGGGCCTCCTGTCCGGCCACCCCCTGCGAGAGCTACCGGTGCTCGGTGTGCCCTGCCCGACGACCATCTTCACGCTCGGCCTCCTGGCCTGGACGCAGCCCGGCCGGTCGCGCTATCTGCTGGTGATCCCGATCCTCTGGGCCGCCATCGGCGGCACCGCCGCTTTCACTCTGGGGGTGACCCAGGATCTCGGCCTGCTCGTAGCGGGCCTCCTGGCGCTGCTCCTGCTCCGGCCCGCCCCGGGTCGTGGTTGCTCATGAGAGGGCGGACTCTTACGCCCTTTGCTAATTGGGCATAAGGTTGCGCCAGCGCCCGTCCCCGTCTACGCTCACAGAATGGCGATCCTCCCAGGAACCGCTGGGCTCGCGGGAACTCCGGCGATACAGGTGGTTGACGCTCTCCACACATGCTGATCAGGAATGAGAAGAATCCGCATCGCTCTGTGCCAGCTCCGCTCGCATCCGGCCCTCGAAGCTGGAAGAACGGCCTTCCTTCAGGAGCCGTTTCTCCCGGACGCCCCTGATGCCGCGAGTCTCGCGAAACTCGCCGCGAGGGGACTGGACGTTCTCAGCCTGCAGATACACTGTCAGCAGCGCTACACGGAGTGGCAGAAGGCCAGACTCGGTGGTGTTCTGGACTGGGTGAGCCCCCTGGAGCCCGATCTCGTCCTCTTCCCTGAGGGGGCCGTGCCTGTAGACGCCCTTGAAGTCATTGCGGATTGGTCGGCTCGAACGGGTGGTACAGTTCTGGCGGGATCCCATACACCACTACGAACTCAATCTGCGCTTCGCACCTACAGCCAACTCGGCATCGACAAAAAGAACGTTGCCAGAATATGTTCAAAATATCGAGCCACCAACGTCCTTGCACTCATCCGGTCGGGTAGGGCGACTCTCGTTCCAAAAACCACACGCTCCCCGTATGAGACAGCCAACCTCTTTTCTCCAGATCCAGCTATACCAAAGCCGCAGCCAATCGACGTTACACTTAATAACGAGTCGGTCAAAGTATTGCCACTGATCTGCTCCGATGCGCTCCAGTTCGAAGGAGTGAGGCATCAGTACAGCCTAGCCGCTGCCATCGCTTACGACCATCGGCCTGAGCAGTTCTCCAGTTTCATTGAACAGCAGGTCAGGAACCGGCACGCTGTTGTCCTCTGCAATGACGCGCAGTGGGGCGGCTCGCGCTTTGGAGCCGTCGTCGATTCGAGAACAGCCGACTGGTTCCATCCTACCTTCCCGCGCGGCCTGCCCGCGGTCGACTCGATTCTCGTTGTCGATCTAGATCTTGAGGTGGTAGCCGTTGAGGTGAGTACAGCGAAACCTCGGCAGGCCTTCCGCCTTGTACGACTCGCAGAGGTGGTCTATCAAGGTACCTCCTCCCTCAACGTCTCGGCAGAGGTAGCTCGGCTCCGTGCTGCTACGGATTCATCAGCGGAGCGCTCCACGACGCTGCGAGAGATCCTCGAAACGCTGGGGCCTGGTCCTCTTCAGCAAAGGAAGCTCACGAGCTTACTGGAGACGGAGCAACGCGGCGCACCCGCCGAGGATCTGTGGGATGTCCTCGGTGACGATTGCCAGCTCCAGACCCTCACTGACCTGACTTCTTTGGAGTCCGACTTAGCAGCCTTTTGCCAAGCCGACCTGACTACCCGCATTGGCGCTGGCCAGGCCAGCAAGCCTGATGTGCTCGTAGAGCTGGCCGCGTATCTCGTCGCCTGTCGGCGACATGCAATGACAGAGGCTCTGCCAAGTAGGCGACCCTCGATCGATGCCAGAAATGTTATCGACCGAGATGAAGAGGTCCGCCGCATTCTTGAGTTTCTTGACCATCCGGCTCTATCAGTCCTGGATGTTCACGGCCTCGCGGAGATAGGGAAGAGTTCGGCACTCAGACGGGCTTTCTCTGAGGCCGGGATGAAGATCCCTAGGCATGTCCGGCTCACTGAAACATCCTCCTTAGAGTATTTGTTAGCCGCTATTATGCAGCGCGGTGATGCCCGTGGTGATTTGCAGTCGGAGCCGTTGGACATCGTGAACGCGGCAGAGTTCCGCCGTGTCGTTGCCAATTGTTCCGTGCTACTTATCGAGCGAGCCGACCACCTCCTGGAGTGGAGCCGATGGCGAGACCCCGCGAGTCCGGCCGTTCTCAATGCCCTAGTTGAGGTCGCGGCGGAGGTTGGCACAAAAGTCATCTTCGAGACACGGCATCAGCTCCCTCTGGAGCTGGCTGATCAAGCCGTACGAACGCGGCTGCTGATTCGTGGTCTCGATGGGAAGAGATCAGAGTTCGGCGTTCGGGTTCTCGATGCTCAGCTTCGCCGCGTTGGCTTCTCTGGCAAGGACGTCTCTGGGGCTCTGAAGGAGGAGATAGTAGAGCGTTTGGGCGGCCATCCCAAGGCCATCGAATTGGCTGCAGACGCCATTTATGAGCAGGGGTTATCGGATCTTCTTGAGGAATTGAGGCATAGGAAGGGGTTCGTCCTAAATTTCGTTTCGCGGCTTGTTGAGGGCATGCAGCTGAATGACGAGCAGAAGGTGCTCCTTCGGATCCTAAACTTGGCTAGGACATCTCTGCCTCGTGGTGTTATCCCCATGGTTGTCGGTTTTCCGGTAGCGGAGCCCCTCAGAAATCTAGTCGCACTTGGGGCGGTCGAGCCTAATGGCCCGGATCGAATCGAGTTGGCTGCAGTGCTGAGGGACTATTTCAGTGCAGAGCTTCTTTCATCCGAGCTTGTCGAAAACTTTCACAAAGAGGCGGCTAGCGCGTATGAAGCCCTCAGCAGCGCTGATGCCCCCGATCTGGCCAGTCTTGTTGAGGCCGAGTACCACGCATTGCTGGTGGGTCTCACAGTTAGATCGCCCACCCGATTGATTGATGGCGCAGTCGCCACGGTTAAGGCATTTATGGAGCAGCAACGATATGAGGAGGCTGCGGGAATTCTGCGACCATTGCTTTCCCGCCGGGAGACCCGTGAACTCTTACGACTCTCAGCTCAGGTCGAAGCAAAGTGCGGACGCTTTCACATAGCTCTGCCTCTCGCTCAGCAGGTGTTTTCTCAGGACCGTCGAGACACCCTCCTCCTCGCGGAGCTGGCGAGGACTGCTCTGACTCAGTTTCAGGACGAGGCAATTGGTGAGCTCGTTAGAATCGCTCGCGATTCCGGCGTTGAGGATGTAAGTCTTCTCGTCGTCGAAGGCCGGCTAGCTCTTAGGAAGCGCGATTATGGGACCGCGGAGAAGGTCTTTAAGAGGGCGGTACAACTCACCGAGCGGAACCCCTGGCCCTATTTTTATCTTGGCCGAACATATGCCTCACTCGGCGAGGTTGAGGACGCGATCTCGGTGCTGGTGGACGGAGAGCGATTCTGTTACGAGGTCGAGGTGAGGAGCAGGAAGCCGATCAACGCTATCAGGACCCAGCTGGGGTTGCTCTACCTTTTCGAGGATCGGATTGACCTCGCGGAGCCGATCATCGAGTCCGTGCTGCGGGATGACAAGGGGCCTGAGGCGGTGCGCGCCTACGCCGCTCTAACGATCAAGAGGGACGGGGTCGAAAGGGCCAGCGAAGCCCTCAAACGCTTGAGCAAGGCCAAGATTCGATCCGGCGCGGATCGGGCGCAGTTTCACCTGCTTTACGGCTTGTTCTTCTTGGGTATTGGTGACAACGCGTCGGCCCTGCCTGAGTTCAGCAAGGCTCATGCTGCAGATCGGTCCAATGTCTTCGTGATGATGAAGTACGCGCGCAGCTTGTTTGATCTAGCCGAGGAGAGATTCGCGGAGTCTGATGACTCCTATGTTGACTATGCTAGACAGTGCGGGACCCTGGTCCGTAAGATTCTGGATTTTGACGTAGACAATCGAGAAGGCGTTCGCATCGCAGAATCGCTCCGAACCAGGTTCAAGATTGATATCTGAGGGGAGGCTGGAGACAACAACAGGCCGCTAGGAGCCTAGCGTGAAACCTGCAATGGAACAGAGAGCACCCGCTACTAGTAGGATGAGGGCCCAGGCGACCCTGCGGGCCTTGAGTTCTGCTCGGTACCGGTGGCTGCAGTAGTGCCGCCGGATCACCTCCAGGGTGACAGCGTGCGTTTGTGGTTGAGTCCCGGGGCGCCAGAAGGGGCTTACCGGCTTCCCATTTGCGCCGTGGAGCGGCCAGATTGCGACTACGGCTAGGAGCATGGATCCGACAAGGCCAAGAATGCCGAGGGTGTGCCAGAGACTCTGTCGGAAGAGTGAGAGCGAGGGCGAGTTTGGGTCGGTAGATTGGTGCAGAATGGCGAGATATCCGAGAGACAGAGCAAGTAGCCAGCTCGCACGCTGCTCCTGTTGTACTTCTGCCGTGAAATAGTGATCCGCCTCCTGTTGAAGATGCGCCAGCTCTAGGGAGGAAGCTAGCGGAGTAGGTCTGTCGTCTGAGACGTTTCTGTCGCTTTGGGGCACAGGCCCAGCGATGACATTGGGAGCTTCCTCTTCCTCGTGCCTGTACGGCTCGATCGGCGTTCCAGGCGAAACCTCTTTTCGGGGCATGCCTTACCTCGGGCTGATGAGAGGGCTCGTGCTACTCAGTTTGGTGCTCGCCCAATCCTACACGGTACTCCGCAAGAGTGGCCACCCAGGGCGTGCCGCTTCCCAAGGGTCGTCTACGAGTCAGGCGGCCACGCGGCGGCCTGACCGGGTGTTGGTCTGACGATCCGGCGTCTTGTCAGTTGGCGAGATCGCGGTCGGTCTCTTGGGTTAGACGGTTTCCAGACCCGCCATCACAAGACCTCCGCTGTCGGAGTTGGCGAGGGAGAGCCAGGACGGTACACCATCTGCCGGCTGGCATCGAGCCCTCACGAGCTAGTCCCTCGTGCCCTTCCTCGCCGTCGGCTTCGACGTCAAGACCTCGGCGTACCCTGGTGGAGGCGCCGCGAGAGTACTCACCGCGCCTACACGGTACCTCATCGCCAGTTTGCTGGGTCCTCTGCCTCCCGCGGGGTCTAGACCTTCTGATCGCTGGTCAGATGCTCTATCCCCAACGCCAGGCTGTTTCGCCGATCCGGCGCCTGCGCCGCCGCTGAAATGATACCGGGTGAGACGCCCTGGGACAATGCCACGTTGAAGGAGCGCTAAATCGCCATCGCCGGCGATCTCCCGCAACCCACTGAGACCGCGTCACTTCCGGCCCGAGCCACTCTTGCCCCGACCCCTACCGCTGGCTTCCCAGCAACGATAGAGCAACGACAGACCGACCGTCAGCACTCCGCGAAGTGCTAACGGTCTCTAACCGCTTGATCTGATTGGAGTTATTGGTGCACCCGTAGGGATTCGAACCCCAAACCTTCTGATCCGTAGTCAGATGCTCTATCCAGTTGAGCTACGGGTGCACGTCAACTGACAGGACGGCGGATTCTAGACGAAGCCGCCGGGGCTGGCAACCCTGGGCCGGCGGTCGCGATTCCCGCTTCCGCCGGCGCCGACTCCCCTACTCGATCAGCCCCTCGACCGGCGAGCTGGCGGTGGCGTAGAGCTTTTTCGGGATGCGGCCGGCGTGGGCGGCGAGCCAGCCGGCCTCGACCGCCAGGCGCATGGCGCGGGCCATGCGCACCGGGTCGGCGGCGCCGGCGATGCCGGTGTTCATCAGCACGCCGTCGGCGCCCAGCTCCATCGCGATCGCGGCGTCCGAGGCGGTGCCGACGCCGGCGTCGACGATCACCGGCACGCCCGCCTGCTCGACGATGATGCGCAGGTTGGCCGGGTTGCGCACGCCCATGCCGGAGCCGATCGGGGCGCCGAGCGGCATCACCGCCGGCGCGCCGAGCGCCTCGAGCTTCTTGCACACCACCGGGTCGTCGTTGGTGTAGGGGAGGACGGTGAAGCCCTCGGCGATCAGGGTTTCGGTGGCGCGCAGCAGCTCGACGTTGTCCGGGAAGAGCGTCTTGGGGTCGCCGATCACTTCGAGCTTGATCCAGTCCCAGCCCCCCAGCTCGCGCGCGAGGCGCGCGGTGCGCACGGCCTCCTCCGCGGTGTAGCAGCCGGCGGTGTTGGGGAGGAGCAGGTACTTGGCCGGGTCGATGTGGTCGATCAGCGAGCCCTTGCCCAGGTCGTCGAGGTTCACCCGCCGGAGCGCGACGGTGACCATCTCGGTGCCGGAGGCGGCGAGCGCCGCCTCCATGGTCTCGAAATCGGGGTACTTGCCGGTGCCGAGGATCAGCCGCGAGCGGAAGCTGCGGCCGGCGATCGTCAGCGGCTCGATCTCGGTGGTCGCCTGCGGGGTGGCGACGGCGGGGGCGGGCATCGGTCCTCCTCTGCGCCGGCGATGATAGCGCGGGGCGGGCGCCGCCGCGGCGCCGCTCAGTCCGCGGCCTCGCCGCGCGCGAACAGCGCCTCGCGCACGCCGTTCTGCATGAGCAGGATGATGGTGAAGATGCCGAGGATGGTGCCGAACGGGCTGAACAGGCAACTGATCGCCGCCGAGACCAGGCACAGGACCCAGCGGCGCCGGCGCGCCAGGCAGCGGCCGGCGTAGGCGGTGAAAGCCGCGTAGGCCCAGAAGGAGAGCAGGAGCGTGCCGCCGATGCCGGCGATGAAGCAGCCGAGGAAAGCCGGCGGCGGGTCGGCGCCGTCGAACGCGGCCGGGTTGAGGAGGATCGCCAGGCCGAGCGTGATGTGGATGGTGAAGAACAGCGAGATCAGGAACGCGAGGCCGCCGACCACGTAGTGGAAGACCGCCAGCAGGTCGAGGTACTTCTTCTGCTGCTCGAGCTTGATCGGGTCGAACGTGACGCGGGTGTCTTCGGTCGGTGCCATGGTGCCGTCCCTCCTCTCGGGGTCTTGGGCCGCCCTAGCCTACGCCCGGCCGGCGATCGGATTCCCGGCTCAGCCCGCGGCGGCGATCGGCTCGGCCGCGGGCGGCGGTGCGGGCGCGACGGCCGGCATCTCCGCGGGCACGGCCGGAGGCGCAACCGCCGGCGCCGGCGGGCGCGCGGCGATCCGGTTGGCGGCGTCGACCAGCACCACGGCCGGCACGTGGCGGCGCGCCTCGTCCTCCTCGTACTCGGCGTAGCTGGCGAGGATCACGAGGTCGCCCGGCGACGCCTTGTGCGCGGCGGCGCCGTTGATCACGATCTCGCCCGCGCCCGGCGCGCCGGAGATCGCGTAGGTGGCGAAGCGCTCGCCGTTGGTGATGTTGTAGATCTCGACCCGCTCGTGCTCGACGAGGTCGGCGGCCGCCATCAGCAGCGGGTCGACGGTCACCGAGCCGGGGTAGTCGAGGTCGGCGCCGGTGACGGTGGCGCGGTGGATCTTCGACTTGAACAGGGTCCTGCGCATCGCGTGGTTTCCTCGGGTGGACGTCGTGTCGGTGTCGGTCGGATCGGTCGTTGTGATCGGTGTCGCTCGGAGGCGTTCGGTTCTCGAGTGCGTGTCGGTGGGTCGCCTTGGATCGGCGGCGCCTCGCTTCAGCGCGGCGCCTCGGCGGCGCCGTCGATCTCGATCTGGAGGTTGTCGATCAGCCGCGCGCGGCCGACGCGCGCCGCGACCGGCAGCACCAGGCGGCCGTGCGCATGGGCGACCGGGCGGAAGGTCTCGGCGTCGACCACCTCGGCGTACTCGGGCGTAACCAGCGGCTCGGCGTCGAGCACGCCGCGCATCGCGGCGCGCAGGCGGCCGGCGTCGCGCTCGCCTTCCGCGATCGCCTCGCGCGCCGCGGAGAGCGCGCGGTAGAGCGCGGGCGCCGCGCGGCGCTCGGCGGCGTCGAGGTGGGCGTTGCGCGACGACATCGCGAGGCCGTCGGCCTCGCGCACGGTCGGGTGGGCCACGATCTCGAGCGGGAAGTGGAGGTCGCGCACGAGCCTGCGCACGACCGCGAGCTGCTGGGCGTCCTTCTCGCCGAAGACCGCGACCTCGGGGCCGACCAGGTGGAAGAGCCGGACGAGCACCGCCGCGACGCCGCGGAAGTGGCCGGGGCGGTGGGCGGCCTCGAGCCCCTCGGCGGGCGGGCCGGCGACCTCGACGGCGGTGGCGTCGCCGGGCGCGTAGACGGTGTCGACGTCGGGGAGGAAGAGCAGGTCGCAGCCGGCCGCGGCGAGGAGCGCGGCGTCGCGCTCCGGGTCGCGCGGGTAGCCGTCGTAGTCCTCGCCGGCGCCGAACTGGGTCGGGTTGACGAATACCGAGGCGACCACGCGGTCGGACAGCTCCCGCGCGCGGCGCACGAGCGCGAGGTGCCCCTCGTGGAGCGCGCCCATGGTCGGCACGAAGCCGATCCGGCGGTCGCGCATCCGCCAGAGCAGGGTCGCGGTGCGGAGCTGCGCGGCGGTGCGGGCGGTGTCCATCGCGTCAGGTCCTCGCTCCGCGCAGCCGGGTGGCGGCAGGCTCCGGGCTCGGCCCGATCGCCGGCGCGGTGCGGAGCTGTGCCGGGGTGGGTGCGGTGCCCATGCCTCTGCCTCGCGCGGTCCGGTGACGGTGGCGCGCCCGGGATCAGCCGTAGAGCCGCCGGGCGGCGGGCTCGGAGTCCCTGGCGGCGCTCGGCTCGGCTCCCGGCGCGCCGTGGCGGGGCGGGGGCGCGGACGGCGCGGCGGACGGCGCGCTCGAGCGGGCGCCGGTCGCGTCCGCGGCCGGCCGGGTGGGATCGCCGTAGCTCTCGGCGGCGGACGGGAAGCGGCCGGCGCGGACGTCGGCGGCGAACGCGGCGATCGCCTCGCGCGCGGCGCGGCCCAGCTCGGCGTAGCGGCGGACGAAGCGCGGCGCGATCCGCTCCTCCATGCCGAGGAGGTCGTGGTAGACGAGCACCTGGCCGTCGCAGCCGGCGCCGGCGCCGATGCCGACGGTCGGGATCGCGAGCCGCGCGGAGACCTCGGCGGCGAGATCCTCGGGCACGCACTCGAGGACGAGCGAGAAGGCGCCGGCCGCCTCCATCGCGACCGCGGCTTCGAGCAGCGCCGCGCGCGCCGCCTCGCCGCGCCCCTGGACCTTGTAGCCGCCGAAGCGGTGGAGCGACTGCGGGGTGAGGCCGAGGTGGGCCATCACCGGGATCTCGGCGGCGACCAGCGCGGCGACGACCTCGGGCCGGGCGCCCTCGATCTTGACCGCCTGGGCGCCCCCCTCCTTGACGAAGCGGAGCGCGCTCCCGACCGCCTGCTCGGGCCCGAGGTGGAACGAGCCGTAGGGCATGTCGGCGACGAGCAGCGCGCGGGCGACGCCGCGGCGCACCGCCTTGACGTGGTGGAGCATCTCCTCGAGGGTCACCGCCAGGGTGTCGGGATGGCCGAGCACGACCATCGCCAGCGAGTCGCCGACCAGGACGAGGTCGACGCCGGCGGCGTCGGCGGTGCGCGCCTGCGGGTAGTCGTACGCGGTGACCATCACCAGCCGCTCGCCGCGGCCGGGCGCCTCGGTCACCCACGGGACGGTGATCGTGTCGGGACGGGACGTGTCGGGACCGCTCTGCTCGGAGCGGAGCTTCTGCGGACGGTCGCTCATCGCGCCTCCTCTGCCGGCCCGCACCCTGCGGGTCCAGCGATCGGGCTCGGCTGCCTGGGCAGGCTGCCGGCGGGGGAATGCTGCCTTCCGTCTCGGTCCCGCCGGCGCGACGCCGGCCCCCGGGATCCAAGCGGTGCGCTCCAGTCTAACTCAACAACGGGCCGCCCGGCGAATGCGAATCGTCGCGCTCGCCGCCGGCGCGGCGGCGTTCTCGGCCAGCCTGGTGCCGGCGCGCGGCGCCGCCGCGCCGGTGCGAGCGAGACTTTGCGCGCCGAGCGACGCGGGCTCGGCCGCCACTTCACGACCCTCCGGCGGCCGGCGGGTCGCGGTCGGCGGGCGGGACCTCCGGACGCGGGAGGTCGCGCCACCGGACCGATCGTTCGAGGAACCCGTAGATCCAATCGCCGACCAGGGCGGCGCCTTCGGCGGTGTGGTGGCACTGGTCGTAGAACAGGGGGCGCGGGTGCTCCCGGTACTCCGCCCGCAGCTCCGGCAGCAGGTCGAGCACCGGCACGCCCGCGGCGGCGAAGGAGTCGACGAACGCCTGCTGCGGCTCGCCGGCGTCGAACTCCGCTTCGACCTGGAAACGGGTCGGGTGGAGGACCACCAGCGGCTGGGCGCCGAGCGACCGGCCGAGCTCGACGATCCGCCGGCCGAAGTCGAGGATCCGCCGCTGGCCGCCGTCGCTGTAGGCGGCGCCCCAGTCGTGGAACCACTTCACCATCGCCTGGTTGTAGGCGGCCCGCTCGGTGCGCCAGTCGCCCGGCGCCCCCGGGTAGCGCTCGGCGGCCTGCTCCCGCCACCGCTCCAGCTCGGCCGACGACGGGCCGCCGGCGGCGCCGTCGCCGCCGTCGCGGGAGCGCAGCACGCTGAGCGCCTGGTAGAGGTGCTGGGCCAGGCGGCTCCAGCGCAGGCCGCGCGGCACCGGCATCAGACGCACCGCCGGCGAGGGGGCGGCGTCGTTGAGGTAGAGGTCGAGCACGACGGCGTGGGGCGCGATCAGCGGACCGGTCTCGCGCAGGATGTGGAAGGACTCCTCGACCCCGATCGCCCCGACGCCGGCGTTGATCGCCTGCACGGGGTGGGCCGAGCCGAGCGACCGCGCGCCGACCCGGTGGACGAAGGTCTGCTCCTCGCGCAGGTAGTCGCCGAGGGTGATCGAGTCGCCCAGGAAGAGGACCCGGAAGCGGTCGTCGAAGACGACCTCCGGGCCGCGAAAGCCGAACCGGTTGGTGCGCAGCGGGACGTCGCCGCCGTGGAGGTAGTGGCCGCGGACGACGCCCTCGGCGTTGGCCTTGAGCCGGTTGCCGAGCGGCGTCTCGAGGTAGAAGACGGCGTCGGGCAGGCCCTCCGCCTCGAGGCCCTCCTCGGCGGCCGCAGCGAAGCGCAGCGCGTGCGGGGGGTCGAGGAGGAGACGGCACGCGATCTCGCCCACTCCCGCGGCCGCCGCGACGCCGAAGGCGACGGCGGCCAGGCGCAGCGCGCGGACGCGGCGCGCGGTCACCCCGGGTCGATCTCGGGTCGCGCCGGGCGGCGGCCGGGGCGGAGGCGCGCGCGCGTCGTCACGGCCCGGGTTCCCCTACCCCGCGCCCCGCGGCACGTAGTACTCCGTCCCCTTGATCGGCCGCCGCAGCCGCGCCACCAGGTCGTCGAGGTCCTCGGGGCGCTCCGGGAAGTTGCGCTCGCGGGTGTCGACGACCAGGAGCGGGGTGCGGTTGTAGTAGTGGTAGTAGTGGTTGTAGGCGTCGATCACTTCGCGCAGGTAGTCGGGCGAGATGGTGCGCTCGTAGTCGCGGGAGCGCTTCCTGATCCGCTCCATGCAGGTCGCGACGTCGGCGGCGAGGAAGAGCACGAGGTCGGGGGTCGGCACCTGCGGCTCGAGCAGCGTGTAGAGCTTGTCGTAGAGCATCAGCTCGTCGTCGCCGAGCGTCAGGTAGGCGAAGATGCGGTCCTTCTGGAACGTGTAGTCGGCGACCAGCAGGCGCTCGAAGAGGTCGCGCTGCTGGACGTCCTGCTGCTGCTTGAAGCGCGACAGCAGGTAGTAGAGCTGGGTCTGGAACGCCGCCCCCTGGCGGTCGCGGTAGAAGTCGCCGAGGAACGGGTTGTCGGCGTCTTCGAGGATCTTGACCCCTTCGAAGCGGCGGGTGAGGAGGTCGACCAGCGTCGTCTTGCCGACCCCGATCGGGCCGTCGACCGCGAGGTAGTGGAAGGGGAGGGGCTGGTCGGCCACGCGCGCCTTCGAGGCCCGAGGGCGCTAGGCCACCGCCACCGGTTCGGGGACGAGCTCGGCCGCGCGCGCGATCGGGCGGTCGATCGGACGGTACAGCGTGTCGCGCTCGACCGGCTCGAAGCCGGCCAGGCGGAGCACCCGCTCCAGCTCGGCGCGCGGGAGCTGCTGGTCGGTCTCGGCGCCGGCCATGTGGTAGATGCGCTCCTCGACCACCGTGCCGTCGATGTCGTCGGCGCCGAAGCGCAGCGCCACCTGGGCCAGCTTGGGGGTGATCATCACCCAGTAGGCCTTGACGTGGGGGACGTTGTCGAGCACCAGGCGCGAGGTCGCGATCGTGCGCAGGTCGTCGCTGCCGGCGGTGTGGTACTTGAGCCCGAGGTAGTTGTTCTCCGGGTGGTAGGCGAGCGGGATGAACGCGTTGAACGCGGCGCCGCTCCCGGTCGCCGCCGCCCGCGCCAGCGACTCGTCCTGGAGCGCGCGCAGCCGCAGCAGGTGGTCGACCCGGTGCTCGGGGCCCTCGACGTGGCCGTAGAGCATGGTGCAGTTGGACGGGATGCCGAGGCGGTGGGCGACGCGGTGGACCTCGAGCCACTCGCCGGCGTCGAGCTTGCCGTCGCAGATCACCTCGCGCACCTCGGGGTGGAAGATCTCGGCGCCGCCGCCGGGGAGCGAACCGAGGCCGGCCGCGCGCAGGCGCACCAGGACTTCCTCGATCGAGAGCTTCTCGAGCTTGGCGAACCAGCCGACCTCGATCGCGGTGAAGGCCTTGAGGTGGACGCGCGGGAAGCGCTCCTTGAGGCCGCGCAGCATCTCCTCGTACCAGCTCATCCGCAGCTCGGGGTGGAGGCCGCCGACGATGTGGAACTCGGTGACCTCGTTGCCCCCCTGCTCGGCGGCGCGCCGGTAGACCTCCTCGTGGCTCATCTCCCAGGCGTGGTCCTCGCCCGGGAGCGCCGCGAAGCCGCAGAACTTGCAGTTGTAGGTGTAGACGCAGACGTTGGTCGGGTTGATGTGCCGGTTGAGGTTGAAGTAGGCGCGGTTGCCGTGGAGCGACTTGCGCACGGCGTCGGCGAGCCGGCCGAGATGGAGGACGTGCGGGGTCGAAAAGCAGGCGAGCGCGTCGGCCTCGTCGAGCCGCTCGCCGGCGCGCACCTTGGCCGCCAGGTCCCGCAACGGGGCGGGGAAGGTCGCGGGTTCCAGGGCCTGGCGGGGGCTCGGCGGCGCCGTCATCAGGCGCGCAGTATATCAACCGCCGCGGCGGCGAAGAGCCACGCCGAGAGCGCCGCGTTGGCGGAGAAAAACGCCGCGTTGAGGCGCGAGAGGTCCGCCGGCCGCACTACCCAGTGCTGCCAGGCGAGCAGGCCCAGACACCCCGCCCAGCCGATCCACCAGCCGGCGCCGAGGTGGCCCGGCCGGTAGAGCGCCGGCATCCAGGCGAGGAGCGCCAGCACGCCGGCGTGGAGCAGCGCCGACAGCACGAGCGCGCCCCGGACCCCGAACCGGGCCGGGATCGAGTGGAGGCCGCGCCGGCGGTCGAACTCGAGGTCCTGGAGCGCGTAGAGGACGTCGAACCCGGCGACCCAGAGGAGCACCGCGCCGGCGAGGGCGAGCGGCGCGGCCGCGACCTCGCCCCGGACCGCGATCCACGCCCCGAGCGGCGCCCCGGCGAGCCCGAGCCCGAGCACCAAGTGCGAGGCCCAGGTGAAGCGCTTGGTGTAGGAGTAGCCGAGGACGATCGCGAGCGCGAGCGGCGAGAGCGCGAGAGCCAGCGGGTTGAGCCGCCAGGCGGCGAGGACGAGCAGCGCGCAGCTCGCCGCGACGAACAGCGCGACCGCCCGCGGCGAGACCTCGCCGGCGGGCAGCGCGCGGGCCGCGGTGCGCGGGTTCTCGGCGTCGAGCCGGCGGTCGGCGAGCCGGTTGAAGCCCATCGCCGCGCTGCGCGCGCCGACCATCGCGACCACGATCCAGCCGAAGGTGCGCGCCGGCGGCATCCCCTCGGCGGCGAGGATCATCCCGAGCAGCGCGAACGGCAGCGCGAACAGGGTGTGCTCGAACTTGATCATCTCGAGCACGGCCCGCAGCGTGGCGAGGGGGGTGGCGAGCGGACCGGGGCGGCGGGCGGTCTCCATCGCCACGAGATGCTATCCCGCCCGGCCGGCGGGAACACGGCGCGGGCAGGCGATGAGCCGAATAGGTCGGCGATTCGGCTCATGTCGCAGGGTCATGTGAGTCGAATGAGTGCTAGAATCGGCGCGGCAGAGGGTACGCGCGATGACGTACATCTGGGCACGAGAGGGCTGGCCCCGGTTCCGCTTCGACCTCCAGGGCGTACACGGCGCGCTCTATCGCTACGCCGCCGAGGCGAATGCGCTCAAAGGGAGCGTCGCCCAACTCGGCGACGAAGAGCAGACGGAGGCCTTGATCGACCTCATGGTGTCCGAGGCGATCACGACCTCCTCGATCGAGGGCGAGGATCTCGATCGGGGCGACGTGCGGTCCTCGATTCGGAACCGGCTGCGGCTCAACCGGACGCCGGAGCCCGTCGCCGACCCGCGCGCCGACGGGATCGCCGCGCTCATGATCTCGGTGCGGGAGCGCTTCCGCGAGCCTCTGACGGCGAGGCGACTCTTCGACTGGCATCACATGGTGATCGCCGAGGGCGATCTGCGCCGGCGCATCCCGGTCGGCACCTGGCGCGATGACGCGATCCAGGTCGTCTCCGGCCCCATCGGCCGCGAGGTCGTGCACTTCGAGGCGCCGCCGGCGACCGACGTGCCGAGGGAGATGGCGCGCTTCCTCAGGTGGTTCAACGGCTCGGCACCGAGAGGCGAGACCGGCGACCTGCCGGGTCCCGTGCGCGCGGCGGTCGCCCATCTTCACTTCGAGTGCATCCATCCGTTTGCGGACGGCAACGGACGGATCGGCCGCGCGATCTCCGAGACCGCTTTGTGCCAGGAGCTCGGGCGTCCGGTTCTGCTCAGCCTCTCGATGGCGATCGAGGCGAAGCGCAAGAGGTACTACCAGGCCTTGGCCTCGGCGAGCCGTGGCGAGCTCGACGTCACGAACTGGGTCGGCTATTTCGTCGAGACGGTCCTCGAGGCCCAGCTCCGAGCCCGGGCGACCATCACCTTCGTCCTCGAGAAGGCACGGTTTTGGCGCCGCTTCGGCGATCGGGTGAACCAGCGCCAGGGCAAGGCGCTGGCGCGCATGTTCCGGGCCGGCCCCGAGGGCTTCGAGGGCGGGATCTCCGCCAGGAAGTACGTCGCGATCACCGGTGCCTCGAGGGCGACGGCGAGCCGCGATCTGGCCGACCTTCTGCGGACGGGAGCCCTGCGCCGGTTGCCCGGCGGAGGTCGAAGCACGCGCTACGAGCCGGCCCTGGGCGACGAGGCGAAGGACGGGCCTCTCGGCGGCAAGCTCTGAGCGGCCCCGGAGCCCTTGATCGACGAGCCGGCGCCGGCCGGGGTCAAGCCGCCGGCTCTTCGGCTGCCCCGAGAACGGCCGAAGCCTCCTGCAACCCCCGCCGTTTCCAGAGCGCGAAGACCGCCGGGTAGACGGTCAGCTCGAGGAGGAACGAGGTGAGGATGCCGCCGACGATCGGCGCGGCGATCCGCTTCATGACGTCGGCGCCGGTGCCGGCGGACCACATCACCGGCAGGAGGCCGAGCAGGAGCGTGAGCACGGTCATCAGCTTGGGGCGGATGCGCTGCGCCGCGCCCTCGACGATCGCCTCGCGCAGGTCGTCGAAGTTCCGGAGCCGCCCCTCCTCGCGGCGCCGCCGCCAGGCGAGCGTCAAGTAGAGCAGCATCACGACCCCGGTCTCGGCGTCGAGCCCGGCGAGCGCGATCAGGCCGACCCAGACCGCGACGCTCAGGTGGTAGTCGAGCAGCCAGAGCAGCCACACCGCGCCGATCAGCGAGAACGGCACCGCGAGCAGCACGATGCCGACCTCGACCACCGAGCGGGTGTTGAGGTAGAGCAGGAGCGCGATCAGGAACAGCGTCACCGGCACGACGATCTTGAGCCGCGCCTTGGCGCTCTCGTAGTGGCGGAACTGCCCGGCCCACTCGATGCGCACGCCGGCGGGCAGCGCCACCCGCGCGGCGACCGCCCGGCGCGCCTCCTCGACGTAGGCCGCGAGCGGGCGCTCGCCGGGGTCGATGAAGACGTAGCCGACGAGGCGCCCGTCCTCGCTGCGGATCATCGGCGGCCCGGTCGCGAACGTCAGCGCCGCCACCTGGCGCAGCGGCACCTGGGCGCCCGAGGGGGTGGCGACCAAGACGCGCTCGAGCCAGCGGGGGTCCTCGCGGAAGCCGCGGGCGTAGCGCACCGCGATCGGGTAGCGCTCCCGCCCCTCGACGGTCTCGTCGATCGCGAGCCCGCCGATCGCGGTCGCGACCACGTCGTGGACGTCGGCGATGCGCACCCCGTAGCGCGCCGCCGCCTCGCGGTCGACCTCAACGTCGAGGTAGAAGCCGCCGGTCGAGCGGTCGGCGAACGCGCTGCGCGTGCCCGCGATGGCCGCGACCACGCCCTCGATCTCGACCGCCGCGCGCTCGACCACCGCGAGGTCGTCGCCGAACACCTTGACCCCGAGCGGCGCGCGGATGCCGGTCGAGAGCATCTCGGTGCGGGTCTGGATCGGCATCCACCAGATGTTGGGCATGCCGGGGTAGGAGAGCGCGGCGTCCATCTCGGCGATCAGCCCGTCCCAGGTCAGCCCCTCCCGCCACTCCTCCCGCGGCTCGAGCACGATCACGGTCTCGACCATGCCGATCGGCGCCGGGTCGGTCGCGGTCTCGGCGCGGCCCATCTTGCCGAACACCGACACCACCTCGGGGAACGCGCGCAGCTTGCGGTCCATGTCCTGGAGCACGCGCACGGCCTCGCTCGACGCCATCCCGGGCGGCGCGGTCGGCATGTAGAGGATCGCCCCCTCATGGAGCGGCGGCATGAACTCGCTCTCGAGCGCGAGAAACGCCGGCACCGTCGCGGCGACCGCGAGCGCCGCCGCCGCGACCACCGGCCAGCGCCGGCGCACCACGAAGCGCACGACCGGCGTGTAGAGCCGGATCAGCCAGCGGTTGAGCGGGTTGGCCTCCTCGCGCCGGATCCGGCCGCGGATGAAGAGCGCCGCGAGCGCCGGGGTCAGCGTCACCGCGAGCAGCGCGGCGAAGCCCATCGAGTAGGTCTTGGTGAACGCGAGCGGCCGGAACAGCCGCCCCTCGACCCCGGTGAGCGTGAACACCGGCAGAAACGACACCGTGATCACCAGCAGCGAGAAGAACAGCGACGGCCCGACCTCCTGCATCGCCGCGACGATCACCCCCCGCCGCTCCCCGCGCCGGCCGCCGGCCTGCCACTGCTCGAGCCGCTTGTGGACGTTTTCGATCAGGATGATCGCGGCGTCGACCATCGCCCCGATCGCGACCGCGATGCCGCCGAGCGACATGATGTTCGCGGTCAGCCCCTGGAACGACATCGGGATGAACGAGAGCAGCACCGCGAGCGGCAGGGTGACGATCACGACCAGCGAGCTGCGGGCGTGGAGCAGGAAGAGGAAGATGACCAGCGAGACCACCAGCATCTCCTCGATCAGCGTGTGGGTGAGCGTGGCGATCGACTCCCGGATCAGCCCCGAGCGGTCGTAGGTGACGACCAGCTCGACCCCCTCGGGCAGGCTCGCCCGGACCTCCGCGAGCCGCTCCTCGACGGCGTCGATCACCGCCAGCGCGTTCTCGCCGTAGCGCATGACCACGATGCCGCCGACCGCCTCGCCCTCGCCGTCGAGGTCGGCGAAGCCCCGCCGCGGCGCCGGGCCCAGCCGCACCTCGGCGACGTCGCCGATCCGCACCGCCACGCCGCGCTCGCTCGCGCGCAGCGCCACCAGCTCGAGGTCGCGCCGGCTCTCGATCCAGCCCCGGCCGCGCACCATCACCTCGTGCTCGGCCAGCTCGAGCACCTGGCCGCCGACCTCGCGGTTGGACTCGCGCACCGCCCGCGCCAGCTCCTGGACCGTGACCCCGAACGCCTCCAGCCGCGCCGGGTCGACCGCGATCTGGTACTCCTTGACGAAGCCGCCCACCGAGGCCACCTCGGCGACGCCGGGCACGCTCTCCAGCGCGTAGCGGAGGTTCCAGTCCTGGAGGCTGCGCAGCTCCTGGAGGTCGAGCCGGCCGCTGCGGTCGATCAGCGCGTACTGGTAGACCCAGCCGACGCCGGTGGCGTCCGGACCGAGCGTCGGCGTCACCCCCGCGGGCAGCCGCGCCCGCGCCTCGTCGAGGTACTCGAGCACTCGCGAGCGCGCCCAGTACAGGTCCGTGCCGTCGTCGAAGATCACGTAGAGAAACGACATCCCGAACATCGACTGCCCGCGCACGTAGGCCACCCGCGGCGCCGCCAACAGCGCCGCCGCGATCGGGTAGGTGACCTGGTCCTCGATGATGTCCGGGCTCTGGCCCGGCCACTCGGTGAAGACGATCACCTGCACGTCGGAGAGGTCCGGGATCGCGTCGAGCGGCGAGCGCACCAGCGCGAACCAGCCCCACACCGCGAGCGCCGCCACGAACAGCACGGTCAGCCACGGGTTCGTCGCCGAGACCGCGATCAGGCGCGCGATCCAGCCGGCGCGCGCCGCCGGCGCGGCGCCGCCGGCCGGCGGGGCGCCGGCGGG